>JAJTHO010000082.1 GCA_021297975.1 Alphaproteobacteria bacterium | reverse complement strand
TCCGGGCGGGTGCGAATCGCCATGACGATTTCTTCCATCGCCGCGTTTCCCGCGCGTTCGCCGAGGCCATTGACCGTGCATTCCACCTGCCGCGCGCCGCCGCCAATGGCGGCCAAGGAATTTGCAACCGCGAGGCCAAGGTCATTATGACAGTGCACCGAAAAAATCGCCTTATCGCTGTTCGGCACGCGTTCGCGCACGGTGCGGATACGCTCCCCGTATTCCCAAGGGACGCTGTAGCCCACAGTATCCGGCAGGTTAATCGTCCGCGCTCCGGCGCTAATCGCCGTTTCCACGGCGCGGCACAGGAAATCCATTTCCGAACGCACGCTGTCTTCGGCTGACCATTCCACATCATCGGTAAAGCTTCGGGCACGCGACACACTATCGGTAATGGCCGCCAGAACCCCCTGCTCACTCATATTCAGTTTATATTTCATATGCAGCGGGGATGTGGCGATAAAGGTATGAATCCGCCGCCGCCGCGCTTTAACCAGCGCCGCGCCCGCCGCCTCAATATCCTTTTGCTGTGCCCGCGCGAGGCCGCAGACGGTTGCGTTTTTAACCAAGCTCGCAATCGCCTGCACCGCCGCGAAATCGCCGGGGGAGGAAACGGGAAAGCCCGCTTCAATCACATCAACGCCCATCTCATCCAAGGCGGCGGCAATGCGCAGCTTTTCCGGCAGGCTCATCGATGCGCCCGGTGATTGCTCACCATCGCGCAAGGTTGTGTCAAAAATGATAATGCGTTCAGCAGTGCTCATAAAAAATCCAGAATGTGGGGAAAGAGATATATTGACAGGCGGGGGGATACAACAGAAAGGAACTAGAGCGCGCGCCCGCGCAGTCGCAGCAAGGCAAGTGTGCCGCTTTGAACAAGAAAAGTGTAAAAATAATGTCCCATGCCGCAACTATACCATTTGTTAACCATTCGGCAATAGGTGTGGATAAAATATTAATGGGAGTCAACATCATGAGCCAATCCGCACCGTCCAGCGCCGAAGAAAAAATGCTTCGTGATGCGTTCCTGCCTGAAGAGCGCGACGGCGCGCCGTATTATGTCTATTACAATGATGAGAAATATTACCTCATCCTCTCCTTGTGCGAAAAATATCAAATCAAATACCGCACCAAGGCCAATTGCATTATGATTGCCATGCAGGATTTTAACCGGTTGACTCCATCCGTTGCTGATGAGCCTCAAGAGCTGGCGTTTGAAACAGCAGATGATGCGGTTTTTGCGCAGACAGAGGCAAATATCGACGATAGCGCCGACGACATCGCTTCAGAAGCCGAACAGTATCTTTCCGAGACATCTATAGAATACCCAGAGAGTCGTATAGCAGCCGCCGCCGGCGCCGAACCAAAAGCCCCAGCAGCTTTCATTCCCGCCGCGCCGCAACCCATTGCCGGGCGCGCCGCACCATCTATTCTAAAATCCCCGGCCGCCGCACCGGCAAAACCATCTTTTTTTGATAATGATACCCCGGTGACTGTAACGCAGCAACCTGTTGTGCGCCGCAGCGTGACCGCTGAGCAAACAGCCGAATCACGCAGCCGCAGCCTAGAGATTCGCGAACAGGCCTTGCTTGCCCGTGAAAACGCCGTTGTTGACCGTGAAAAATCCATCAGTGCCCGTGAAGACGCCTTGCAAAGCCGCAAAAGCAGCATTACAGGCCGGAAAGCCGCGCTGGAACGGCACGAAAAGAACCTGATACAACTGCAAAGTGCGCTAGAAAGCCGGCATGCTGTAATCGAGAATCAGCAGAGTAAGATTGGCGAACTGAAGACAGAATTGGTTGCCTTCGCCGAGAGCGGCTTTAACGGTTAAATCTTACCCGGCGCCTGAACCACATCGCGCATCGTGTATAAACCAGCCGGCTTATCCGCGAGCCACAACGCCGCATGCACCGCGCCGCGCGCATAGATATTGCGGTTGCTGGCACGATGGGTTAGCTCAATCCGCTCGCCTTCTGCGGCAAAATACACCGTGTGGTCGCCGATAACATCACCGCCGCGCGCGACACTAAAGCCTATATGGCCGCCCCTGCGTGCGCCAACCTGGCCATCCCTGGCGCGATCCTCGACAGCATCTAAATCTACCTTACGCCCGCGTGCCGCCGCCTGTCCTAAGGCTAATGCTGTTCCTGACGGTGCATCAATCTTATGCCGATGATGCATTTCAAAGACTTCAATATCGTATTCATCATCAAGAAGATGGGCAAGCTGCTCTGTCAATGAAATCAAAATATTAACCCCAAGACTCATGTTCGGCGAACCAACAATCGGAATAGTCCGCCCATGGTGCTTTAACATTTCCGTTTGCGCCGGGTTAAAACCTGTCGTGCCAATAACCAGGGCGCGCTTGTAGCGATTCGCCAGCATACAGTGTTCTAATGATGCCGCAGGCGTCGTGAAATCAATCACCACATCGCTGCTTTCAAAAAGTCCCACCGCGTTGCGTTGTAACGACACACCAATCCGGCCAATACCGGCTATCTCCCCAGCGTCGCGGCCACACATAGGGTCGTTTTCCGTGACGCTCGCGCCTGATAGCGTGCAGCCATTATGACGCCAAACCTCGGCGATGAGCATCTTTCCCATTCGTCCTGTTGCGCCGGCAATGCCGATTTTCAATTCTTTAGCCGTCATTATCCGTGTCCCTTATGAAGAGTCGTTGTGCCGTTGCTGCGTTGAAAAAGCAACGGATGTTTCGGTGTTGTGCACAATGAATACATCAAAAAAAGGCTCCCCAAAAGGGGAGCCTTTCTCGCTTATTAAACAACAACTTACTTTTTCAGCTGTAATTGCACTTCTACGCGGCGGTCCTTCCAAAGGCACTCAATGAGTTTTCCGCGGTTGGTGATGCCGTCACAACGGCTCTGTGAATCGGTCTCACCAAGGCCGCGCACTTGTGCTTTCTTGTTATCAACAAAGCCTTTTTTGGCTAGATAGTCCTGCACAGTACGGGCACGGCGCATAGATAATTTTTCGTTATAGGCGTTTGTTCCGATTTGATCGGCGTAACCAACAACGTTAGCAGAGACAAGACCTTTTGAAGATTTAAGGACGCTCGCAATTGTGTCGAGTTTGCGCTGCTCTTGCTTTGTCAGCTTTGATGAATCAAAGGCAAAATAAACAACCCGCTCTTCAGCAGTTAGATCGCCAGGAAGTTTTTTCTTACCGGCAAGAGCACCACCCGCATCATTACCGCATAGGTCATTAGCGGTTTCCCACTTGCTGCGAACACAGTTGCCGCGCGCATCAACAACATTGTTGCCGCGTGCATCTTTAACCGAATCTTGGTTGACCTGTGCAAAGGCTGGAGCCGAATTGGCCGCAAAAATAGCTAAGGCCGCGAACGCGCTATTGCGGATAGTAGAAGTAAAACTCATGGGGCTATATCCTTCATTATGTAAAGCCTAATGAGTGCAATTAACGTCAACAGCGCCGCCAATACAATCATGATGCGGCCTAGTCCGCCTACTTTTCCCGTTTGTGATGCTAAAATGACACGCCCGATACAGCCCTAACGCGTCTGTTAATACATTGCTAACAGCACCATGATACTATTCAGTATGTCGCAACACATCGAAGAACTTGGCACTCTGGTTGACCTATCCGCTCTCAAGGCGCGGCTTGGAAAAACTGATCCTGAGTTTTTAAACTTTAATTTTCAAGTCGGCAGCGCCGCGTATCGTGGCCAGGTGAACACCGCAGGCGAACCGCCGATGCTTTTGTTATTGGCTGAATTCGGCTCACTTCCCTTCAGCATTGAAGGCGCGGGAAAACGCCAACACGCCCTTGATGTTCTTGAATATGCAAAGAATTTTTTCGGCAGCGATAAAGTCCGCTTCGGCATCAGCAAAACGCAATCCCTGTTTTTACTGGGGCGGGCTGAGCTTACGCGTCCGGTCGATGTGCGGCAAATTCTTCTTACATGCTGCCATTTAGTCGCGGAGTCGCATGTTCCTGTCTGTTTATTACGCGACCATGCACCGCAGAGTTTCATAGTCAAAAAAACAGTCTCTAAGAAAAAATAAGCATAGCACTTGCAAAAATGCGCGCCGCGTCCTAAGCAGACGCGACCATGAAAATCCTATCCTGTAACAGCAACCGCCCCCTTTCTGAGGCAATCTGCGCTTGTCTTAAGCTGCCGCTTACCCGCGCCAGTATCAAGCGTTTCGCGGATATGGAGGTGTTCGTTGAAATTCAGGAAAACGTGCGCGGCCATGATGTATATGTGGTGCAGAGTACCTGTTCGCCCACAAACGATAATTTGATGGAACTTCTGGTCACGTGTGACGCGCTAAAACGCGGCTCAGCCAAACGCATTACCGCTGTGATTCCTTATTTTGGCTATGCCCGCCAAGACCGTAAATCGGGCCCCCGCACCCCTATTTCCGCCAAACTCGTTGCCAATCTTATCACCGTCGCCGGCGCATCGCGGGTTCTGACCATGGATTTACACGCCGGGCAGATTCAAGGGTTCTTTGATATACCCACCGATAATTTGTTTAGCGCACCTGTGTTCACTGCCGATATTCAAGAACAGTACAAGGGCAAGGAAATCGTTGTCGTCTCCCCTGATGTTGGCGGCGTTGTGCGCGCCCGGGCGATTGCGAAACGGCTTAATGTTGACCTCGCGATTATTGACAAACGCCGCGAAAAAGCAGGCATTTCCGAAGTGATGAACATTATCGGCGATGTGGCTGGCCGCCATTGCATTATGGTGGATGATATTGTTGATTCCGCCGGAACACTGTGCAACGCAGCAGAGGCACTGGTTAAGGCCGGCGCGGCCTCCGCATCCGCCTATGTCACTCACGGCGTGCTCTCTGGCGGCGCGGTTGCCCGCGTTTCCGCCTCTCCCCTAGAGCGCCTGGTGATTACCGACAGCATCCCGGCAACAGACGCTGTGCGGCTTTGCGATAAAATCCGGCAATTAACAATTGCCCCCTTGCTTTCTGAGGCGATGTTGCGTATTGCTGAAGACCGTTCTGTGTCGAGCTTGTTTGACTAACACTTTGTAGTACTTGGAGATTTATTATGGCTAACGTCGCTGTTTGGAAAGCGGAAGAAAAATTGGGCAGCGGCAGCGGCATTGCCCGCGCTGTGCGCAATGATGGCAAAGTGCCCGCGATTGTTTACGGCGGCACCGCCGCACCGCAGATGGTGGCCTTAGACCCGCGCGATGTTATCAAAGGCATCAACACCGCGTCATTCTACGCATCGCTGTATGAAATTGAAATTAATGGCAAAAAGACCCGCGTTCTGCCCCGCGATGTCCAGTTTCACCCCTTGAACGACCAGCCGCTGCATGTTGACCTGCAGCGCATTACCGGCAACACCCGCATTCACGTTGAAATTCCTGTTGTTTTGACCAATCAAGACAAGTGCAAAGGCCTCAAAATTGGCGGCATTTTAAACCACGTCATGCACTCAGTCGAAGTGACCTGTCTTGCGGATAAAATTCCTGAGCATTTCGATATTGATATTAGCGACATCAAGATTGGTGATTCCGTTAAATCCAGCGCCATTGCGCTTCCTGAAGGCGTGCGTTTCGTGATTCAAGACCGCGATTTCACCATTGTGACCATCGTTGCGCCAAAAGCCCTTGAAGAAGCCAAGCCTGCTGCGGCGGCTGCTGAAGAGCCTGCTAAGTCGTAATTTCTGACG
Organism: Alphaproteobacteria bacterium; assembly: GCA_021297975.1. Taxonomy (GTDB): domain Bacteria; phylum Pseudomonadota; class Alphaproteobacteria; order JAJTHO01; family JAJTHO01; genus JAJTHO01. The sequence goes on along the minus strand of JAJTHO010000082.1, from coordinate 7,936 downwards.
GTGACGGCATCGCCTCGCCTTATCGTTGGCTTGGGTAATCCAGGCAGCGAATATGCGCAGCATCGTCATAACGTGGGTTTTATGGTGGCTGACAGCCTCAGCACCGCGCTCAAGACATCTTTTTCATCGAAATTCAGCGGCCTATTTGCATCGGCTCAAGTGGCAAGTGAGAAGATTTTTCTTCTAAAACCACAAACCTACATGAACCTGTCGGGCAATTCTGTTCAAGCGGCAGCGCAGTTTTATAAAATCCCGAATGAGCGCATCACCGTGCTGCATGATGAGCTTGACCTTGCTTTTGGCACGGTGCGCATGAAAACCGGCGGCGGCGATGCGGGTCACAATGGCCTGAAAAGCATCACGGCGGCGCTGGGCGCGGAGTATACCCGCATTCGCATCGGTATTGGCCATCCGGGGCATAAAGATGCGGTATCGGATTATGTACTGAGCCCGTTTAGTGCCGCTGAGCGCGAGACGCTGCCCAGTGTGCTGGTGAAAGCAATGGCTTTATTGTCTTTGTAAGAAATCATGCTATAATGCGGCATGCATGTTACCATTCAACCCGCACAGGAAAATTTTATCGCTGGCCAGCTTCGTCAGGGCTTGTTTGATTCAGCAGAATCGGTCGTCTCTGCTGCGCTTAAAGAATTCGAGAAAAAACAAAAGCTTGATGAGCTAAAGGCGCTTATTCAAGAAGGTTTTGAGAGCGGCGAGCGGGATGGGTGGATACCTTTTAATGCAGCCCTCATGGACGAGCTTCATGCAGAAGCCGTCGTACAAGTTAGCACAGGCACGCGCCGCTATAACCCTATGGTGACTGGTGAAACGCTATAAAATCCTTTTATCCTCAGCTGCTAAAGATGACCTCAAGGATGTTCTTGCTTACACGCTGGATACATGGGGAACAAAGCAAGAAAACACCTACAAAAAGTTACTTTTCAAACAGATCTCAAGTCTTGAAACCGCTCCTAAACGCAACCGCCTTAGAAAGGAGCTGGGATTGAATACGCGCATCATTCCAACTGGAAAGCACTATGTTATTTATGAGGTTCAATCAACAACAGTTACAGTTACCAGAGTTATTCACGCATCGAGGAACATGCAGAACGTATTGGACGCGCCAACAAGCTGAAATTATTCTTTTTTCCCAAACGACAGATTGCTAAACCGCTTGTTAAATTTAGACAACTGACCGGCGCTATCGTTCATGCGCTGGGTGCCTGTCCACGCTGGGTGTGTCAGGGTGTCGATATCAAGGCGCAGTGTATCCCCGGCGTTGCCGTAAGTGCTGCGGCTTTTATAGCTGCTGCCATCGGTACGAACGATGGTGATTTCGTGATAGTCTGGATGAATGTTGGCCTTCATGGCAAAAACCCTTGCGCGTTGGAGGAAAACGGTTACCTAAAACCCAAGGATAAATCAAGAACAAATGTACAGCCCGCCCTTTTCCTATGTTGAAAGCGCCCATTTTCTGTTCTGGATTGCGGCAATCGCTGCGCTGTACGCGGCTGTTATCCCGCATAAAAACCAGCAACGCGGTGTTATTGCAATCGGTTCGGCGGGCGCTGTCCTAAGTTTTATCAGCATGGCCGCCGCCTTTGTCACCCTTGATTTCTCAAGCGCCTTGGTTGCCAGCCACAGCCACAGCGGCGCATCCTTACTGTATCGTATCACAGGGCTATGGGGCAACCACGAAGGGTCGCTACTGATGTGGCTGCTGGTGCTCTGGATCTATGCGTTCTGGTTGAGCCGCACAACGCTCTTGCCTGCACCGATTACAAACCTGGGAACGCGTTTACTGGCCGGCATTATCACTGCGTTCAATGTCTATCTGCTCGCGCTGTCCAGCCCATTTACCCGCCTTACCCCCCCCGCGCTTGATGGCAACGGCCTGAATCCGCTGTTGCAAGACCCGGCGCTGGCCGCGCACCCGCCGATGCTCTATGCGGGGTATGTTGGTTTTGCTGCTGTGTACGCGCTGACGGCGGCTTATTGCCTCATGCCGCACACGCTGACATTACAGGATTTTGCCGAAAGGCTGCGCCCGTTTGTGCTGATACCGTGGGCATTTTTAACGGTGGGTATCGGTTTAGGCAGTTTCTGGGCGTATTATGAGCTGGGTTGGGGCGGCTTCTGGTTTTGGGATCCGGTGGAGAATGCCTCGCTGTTGCCGTGGCTGCTTGGCACAGCCCTGCTGCATTCTCTCATCGCAACGGCTAAGCGCGGCGCCTTTCCCCGCTGGACACTGCTGCTGGCGCTCAGCGCCTTTTGCGCCTCAACGTTGGGGCTGTTTCTTGTGCGCTCCGGGGTGATTACCTCGGTGCATGCCTTTGCGGTAGACCCGGCACGCGGGGTTGCAATCTTATCTATTCTCGCGGGACTTCTGGTTTTTGGGCTGGCTTCGTTTGCGCGCTTTCTTGAATCTCAGCCAAAAGCAGCGCCGCGTCCTGCTTTCTCTCTGCGCACCAGCGCGTTAGCCGCCAATAATTACGCGCTAACTGCGGTCTTCGTAATTGTGTGTTTGGGAACTGTTTACCCGCTGCTGCTCGCGTCCATCGGGGCGGAACCAGTATCGGTGGGAGCGCCGTACTATAACGCCGCCGTTGTGCCGTGGCTTTTAGGGATTCTGGTGATGATGGCGGCTGCTCCATATACGGCTTGGGATAGCACGCCGCGATTAAGGCTGCAACGACTCTGCGAACGCACGGTTGCGGGTGCGCTGCTGTTTCTCCTCGCGCTGATTATAACCCAGCCGCAGATTGACGCGGCCAGTGCGGCGCTGGCGTTTATCGCGTTGTTGCCGCTATCTGGGGCATTTGTACAGGCATTCTCCATGCCAAAAGGCGTGCGCCTGTGGGGCGTGTGGCTCGCGCATGGCGGCGCGGGGATTGCGGCTTTAGCGGTTGTTGCGGCGGTCTCCTGGCGCAGTGAGCGGATTGTCGCGATGCAGCCGGGCGAGCGGATTACTCTTGCGGGGCAGGAATTACTGCTTGAGTCCGTTCAGCCTTACGCAACGCCTGCGTATGTTGCCCAGCGGGCGCGTTTTGTGCTGTTGGAAGGCGGCATCCCGCAAGGAACCCTCAACGCTGAACAGCGGTTTTATACCCATGGTGACGGCACGAGTACCAGCGAAGTGGGGCTTCTGACCCACCTGACCGGGGATGTATATGTCGCACTTGGTGAGCGGCGCATGGGCGAGACGGCCTGGCCGGTGCACGCAACCGTGCATCCGCTGCAACCCTGGCTGTGGGCGGGGGCGCTGCTGATGACGGCGGGCGGCTTTAGCGCGGCAACGCGCCGGATACAGAGGATGCCGCCATGTTAAGCGCAAAGTATCTTCCTGTTGCAGCCGTTTTAGGCGCAGCGGCGCTTGGCTACGCCCTGACGGGCAACCCCGCCCTGCCCCCTACCCCGTATGATGCGGCGGCATCCAGCGTGCCGCTGAGTGTGTTTACCGAGACTGAGCGTGCCCTCAGCCTTGACCCGGAGAATCTAGAACTGTGGCTCAAACTGGCCGCCGCCGAATCCGCCCGGAATCAGCCTGCTCGCGCGGCGATTGCTTATCGTGCTGCTCTCACACTACGCCCCGATGAGCCTAGGCTCCAGCTTCGCCTTGCCAGCGTTTTGTCACAAAGCGGTTCCTATGAAGAAGCAGGGCTTCTTGCTAAAATAGTTTTGGCCGCAGAAAACCTCGCCCCCCAAGACTACGCCGAAGCGCGGCAGATTAAAGGTTCTGCTGCCTTTGCCGCCGGGGATTACGCCGGGGCGGCGGCGGCATGGCGGCCATTGCTGCTGTTGCCGCTGCGCAGTGATGGCTGGTATCGCCGCTTTGTCGAGGGATGGCAGCAATTACCCGCGTTATACACAGCTGAAAACAAACAACTATAGTAACACTTTAGTAACGTCTCGCTGCCAAGCTGTATGCATGAGTGAATACCTGCAAACTCTCGCTGGTCGGGCGCTGATTGAAGCGCGGCACGATGCCGTGAGCGCCGCGCGTCTCTTGGCTCGCTGGGCAGCGGATGACCTACAGCTTTACCGCGCCCTAACCGGTGAATACCTCGCCGGTGCGGCAACGAAAGCCATTCAGGGACAGTTAAAAAAACCGCAAAAACCGTTGAAAACATTTACAACAACGCGGCCAACCAAACGCAGCACGGCAAAAGAAGACCTTGGTGCAGGAACGCTGGAATCGCTGCTGACACGCCTTAAAAGCGAGCCTGCCTCTGATGCCACACGGCAAACGAGAAACATCCGCACGCTGGCAAAAAGCTATATTTCAAAAAGGCTGGATGAGGTTGAGGCGCGCCGTCCGCCTAAAAAGCCGACGCGCTAAACTCTTTACTCGCCGGTACGCAGCGTCATTTTCACGATTTTATCGGGGTCTGAAACCGCGCCGTTATTGCGGTTGTTACCCTTTTTAATGTTATCCACAAATTCCATACCGCTGACCACTTGGCCGAACACGGTGTATTGACCGTTCAGGTGAGGAGCCGCCGCTAAGCAAATGAAAAACTGTGAATCGGCGCTGTTGGGATCCATGGCGCGTGCCATCGACACCGTGCCGCGCTCATGCCGCACTTCGGAAAATTCGGCTTTCAATTTCTGACCCGAACCGCCGGTGCCGTCACCTTTTGGATCGCCCGTTTGCGCCATAAAGCCATCAATCACGCGGTGAAACACGAGGCCGTCGTAAAAGCCCTTACCGACGAGTTCCTTAATCCGGGCAACTGTTTTCGGCGCCGCTTCGGGCAGCAATTTAATGCGCACGGTGCCGTCTTTTAATTCTAAATCAATGTATTCAGCCGCAGCAGGTGCGCTGGCTTTCGTGGTTGCGCTTTGCGCTTTGGCGGATTTTTTCGGCGGCATACAAATAATTCCTATGGCGAGTATAAAACAGAAGGCAATACGGGTTAGAGTCTTCATACATGCTCCTTACGCATCGTGTTTGCCTTCTAAACACGATTTTTAAGCCTTCTGCCAAGCACTATTTTTACAATCTGAAGAATACTCATGAATCAGGGACATGGACACCTCTCTGAAAGAGATGCCCATGCCGTCTATTGATTAATACCCAGCCGTGACGCTGGTTGTGCCGGTCACGCTGGCGATATTAGCGCGTAGCTGCGCCTTGCCGAGGTTGAAATTAACCGCCGACGGCGCGGTAAAGCTGGCATCGGGAATATCAATCCAGTTGCTGCCCAAATCAAAGCTGGCTTGCAGTTTGACAACCGCACCGGCAAAGGTTCCGGCAACATAAAAAGTGCCCTGACCGCCGTGCCAATCATTGGCTGTGCTGTTCGCATTGGCGGTTTGGTTCAAAAATAATTGTGGCATAGATGTACGTCCTTGTATTGTTTTGAATACCGAGTGGTATTTTTTCTTGATTATGCCATAAAAATACCGTTCCCCCAATAGGGTGACGAAAATAAACTTGTCGCCGTGCAGCCATGCCACTACTTTTGCGCAGCAATGGAGGCACTCGATGACCGCAACCCGCACCGAACGCGATACTTTTGGCGATATCGAGGTTCCCGCAACGCGCTATTGGGGCGCACAAACCCAGCGCAGCATTGAAAATTTCCCCATTGGCGGCCACCGGATGCCGTTGCCGCTGATTCGCGCGTTGGGTTTGCAGAAAAAAGCCGCGGCGGAAGTAAATGCCGAGTTAGGCATTTTAAAACCTGAACTCGCCAAAGCCATTGTCAGCGCCGCCGATGAAGTGGCGGCTGGAAAATTAGATGAAGAATTTCCACTGGTTGTCTGGCAAACCGGCAGCGGCACACAAACGAACATGAACGCCAACGAGGTTATCGCCAACCGCGCCAATGAAATCTTGGGCGGCAAGCGCGGCGATAAGGGCCTCGTTCACCCCAACGATCATGTGAACATGGGGCAATCCTCGAACGACACGTTCCCGGCGGTGATGCATATTGCGGCGGCGGTTGAGCTCAACAAAAGCCTTCTGCCGGCACTAAAAAACTTGCAAGCTGCTTTGAAGAAAAAGCAGGATTCCTTTGAAAAAATAGTAAAAATTGGCCGCACCCATTTACAGGATGCAACGCCGCTGACGTTAGGACAGGAATTTTCCGGCTACGTCCAGCAAATCACCAATAATATCAGACGCATTGAGAATGTTCTTCCCAGCCTGTATGAGCTAGCGCAGGGCGGCACCGCCGTCGGCACGGGCATTAACTGCAAAATCGGCTTTGCCGCCGGGTTTGCCGCCCGCGTTGCGAAACTTACCGGCCTGCCGTTTATGGAAAATCCCAATAAATTTGAGGGCTTATCCGTACACGACGCCATGGTTGAAACCGCCGGTGCGCTGAATACCCTCGCCAGCTCCCTCCTCGCGCTTGCCAGTAACATCCGTCTTTTGGCGTGCGGGCCCCGCTGCGGTTTTGGTGAGCTGTCGCTCCCTGAAAATGAGCCGGGAAGCTCTATCATGCCCGGCAAAGTAAACCCCACGCAAATTGAAGCACTTACCATGGTGTGCTGTCAGGTTATCGGCAACACCGTTGCCGTAACCGTTGCCAACACCCACAGCCATTTACAGCTTAATGTTTACAAGCCGGTGATGATTCACAACGTATTGGAATCGGTGCGGTTATTATCGGATGCGATGAACAGCTTTGTGAAAAATTGCGTCAACGGGATTCAGGCTAATGAGCGGCGGATTACCCAGCTGATGGAGCAATCCTTAATGCTGGTAACCGCGCTGAACCCGCACATTGGCTATGACAACGCGGCGAAGATTGCAAAAAAAGCGCACGCCGAGGGTACAACGTTAAAAGAATCCGCCATTTCCTTGAAATTACTCACCTCTGAACAATTTGACGCATGGGTTAAAGCTGAGGATATGGTGGCGCCGAAGTAATGCGCCGCCCCGTGCCGCATCTTGTCAAAAAATCGCTGCTGCTGTCCGGTCATGCGACCAGCGTGGCGCTAGAGCCTTTATTCTGGGAAACCCTCTCCCGCGCAGCGGCGCAGCGCGGGGAAACGCTGCACAGCTATATAAGCCGGGTGGATGCGTTGGAGCCGGAAGTCCCGCTGACTCGCAAACTGCGCCTAGCCGCACTCAATGCAGCACTAAAAGGCCTATAAATCCTGTATTGTGACAGTTTTATGAAAGTCTTCTGACACCTCTGTGTCAGGAATATGAAACTTTTGTGAAACTGGACGAACCGCTGTTGTGCTGCGGTGCAATATTGCGGATAAGGCGGGCAACAACGGAGTTCCCATGAACACCTTTACAAAAATAACAACCCTCGCTGTCCTTGTTTTGGGTGTATCCAGCGCTGCGGCACTGGCCGAAACGGCAAAGACGCAGGCCGCAGCAAACGGCACTTTTGGCCAGCCCGTTCCTTTTGAGCTACTGGGTCAGCCGCAAAAACAACTACAACAGGTCGTCGTTAGCCGGGCACCGGTCTCCCGCGAAGTTCCCCTATCCGCACCGACCGCAACGCAGACGACGCGTACTTTTGCCCCAACAGTTTCATCGAACGCAGCAGAAGCAAACAGTTTTCGCCGAGTACCGCAAACAAACAGTTTTGGCATGTTATTACCCATTCAAGACGATTTTGATTGATACATATACTTCTCGCAGAGTTTTTTGTAAGACCATACTCAACCATGAGTTGATTCGTTAACCGCTTTTTAAATTTTTCGCGTTATTCTCATTCGATAGTCTCACACAATGGGGTATCGGATGCACGTTTTTAAACAGCGCGAAATCGCTCTCGAAAATGAATATTTTTACCGCGAAACAATGAGTTATCGCAGTAAGATCCAGCGCACCCGCATTTTCGGTCTTATGTTGGCTGATTCTATGGGCTTTAATGACGATGCCGCGGATCGCTATGCTGATAGCTTAGTCGATATGTATGCGGATACGCGCTCTGATTCGGATTTAATAGACCGCGTGCTCTGTGATTTG
>JAJTHO010000105.1 GCA_021297975.1 Alphaproteobacteria bacterium | reverse complement strand
TTGCTTTTCTTCTAAGTATTTGAAGATACCCGGTTGCAGGATATAACGGCCAATCACATCTTTGTTTGAGGGCGCCAGCGCCTGTGTTGGCTTTTCCACAATCGCATCGGCCTGAATCAGGTTGCCTTGCTGCACCGTGGGGCGAATAATGCCGTACATGTTGGTTTTTTCTGGGGCAACCTCGGTAATCGCCACCAAATTCCCGCCCACATTCTGATACGCATCCATCATTTGCTGCAAACAGGATTTTTCAGACAAAACAAGATCATCGGCCAAGAGAACCGCAAACGGCTCATCACCAATAAGATTACGCGCACACCACACCGCATGCCCAAGCCCCAATGCTTCCTGCTGGCGGATGTAGGCAACCGAGCCCGCCGGGGCAATCGTTGCGTTAATCTTCTCCCACAGCTCACGCTTGCCGCGTTTCAGCAGGGTATCTTGCAGCTCGTATGAGAAATCAAAGTGATCCTCAATCGCCGATTTCCCGCGCCCGGTAACAAAAATAAGCTCAGAAATGCCCGCCGCCCAAGCCTCCTCAACCGCATACTGGATAATCGGCTTATCCACCACCGGCAGCATCTCTTTCGGCATGGCTTTGGTTGCGGGCAAAAAGCGCGTGCCAAGGCCGCCAACGGGAAAAATTGCTTTGCGAACGGGTTTACGGTGCATAGGGGTCTCTTCAGAAATTGATTTAGGCGTCTCTTAGCCTAACAATTTCATCAGCGCCACAACAGAACCAACTTGTGCCAGCAGAATAGGTATAATCCATTTTAATAAATCTGCTTTAATGTTAGCAATATCAACACGTAAATCGGCACGTAAATCAACGATATCCTGCTTACTGGAAACAGCGCCCAAATCGGCAGCCTGAAGCACATCGATGACAGCTTTAGCCTGTTTTTCCTCAAAACCCGCCTCGCGCAAGCGCGTTACAGACGTGTATGTATCGATTGTTAATGTTGCCATGCACGGATTTTACCACAAAAGAAAAATTTTTCAACCCGCTTGTGCCGCCGCGCGAGACGGACTAAGAACGCCCCATGGCTGCACAATATATTTATGCAATGAAAGAACTGCGTAAAGTTCTCCCCACTGGGCGCGGCATCAACGGTCTCTTTCGGGTGATTTAAGACCAGGAAGTTGCACATCCACTCTTGTTAAGGGGATGTCACTCTCTTCAAAACTCTGATAAACTTCTTCTATTGATTTTGCCACACCTGTTAGCAACCCGCTATCTTCTTGATATTTCAATTCTTGCAGCAAATTTGCTACGCTAGTAGTTACTTTCTCAATGATTGACGTCTCGAGTTCAAGATCAATGACATCAACCGCTGCATCCTCTAAATGCCCTAAAGCAAGTTTCACTACGTTGCTTTCATCTATAGATTCAGTGCTAAATTGACCGAGACGATAATAATCTTTAAATTTTTCATAGTACGCACGCCCATCGCCAGCCCTTAAGAACCCAAGAGCTATTTCATGAACCTCATCAAAGTCTTCTCTACCGTCCATACATTATCCTTCTAACGACTTTTACTACGCAATAATGGCTAAATTCTTTACTCTATCGTGTCTACTGAAGAGTGGGAGTTCCCTTAAAAATCTTTAAGCCCTCTTGTGCCGTACCACAATACCCCTTAAGAACAACCCCATGGCTGCACAATATATTTATGTAATGAAAGAACTACGTAAAGTTCTCCCCACCGGACGCGAACTGATTAAGGACGTCTGGCTGTCTTTCTACCCCGGCGCAAAAATCGGCGTGATTGGCCCCAACGGTGCGGGGAAATCAACCCTGCTGAAAATCATGGCGGGGATTGATAAGGAATTCTCCGGTGAGGCTTGGGCGGCGCAAGGCGTGCGCGTTGGGTATCTGGCGCAGGAGCCGCAGCTCGACACCACAACCGATGTCTACGGCAACGTGGTGCAGGGCATGGCCGCAACCAAGGCGCTGCTGGATCGTTTTAACGAGGTCTCGGCGAAATTCGCGGAAGAAATGACCGACGATGAAATGAATGCGCTGCTTGAAGAGCAGGGCAACTTGCAGGAAAAAATCGATGCGGTGAACGGCTGGGAGCTGGACAGACAGCTCGAAATCGCGATGGACGCGCTGCGCTGCCCGCCGGGGGATGCCAAGATTGACGGCCTGTCGGGCGGGGAAAAGCGCCGCGTTGCGCTGTGCCGCTTGCTGCTGGAAAAGCCGGATTTGTTATTGCTTGATGAGCCAACAAACCACTTGGATGCCGAATCCGTTGGCTGGCTGCAACGCCACTTAGAAGAATACACCGGCACGGTGGTAACGATTACCCACGATCGCTATTTCCTTGATAACGTTGCCAAATGGATTCTAGAGGTGGATAGAGGCCAAGGCATCCCGCATGAGGGCAACTACACCGCCTGGATGGTTGCAAAACAAAAACGCTCTCAGCAAGAAGAGAAAACCGAAGACGCCCGGCAAAAGGCATTGTCGCAGGAACTCGAATGGGTGCGCAGCTCACCCAAAGCGCGGCAAGCCAAATCCAAAGCGCGTATTAAAGCCTATGAAGAACTGCTGGCGAACGAGGGGAAAAAAGCGCTGGATACCGCGCAAATTGTTATCCCCGCGGGCCCGCGCCTCGGTGATGTGGTTATTGAGGCGAAGAATCTTTCCAAAGGTTTTGGTGACCGGCTGCTCATTGATGACCTCAGCTTCCGCCTGCCGCCCGGCGGTATCGTTGGCGTCATCGGGCCCAACGGCGCGGGTAAAACCACGCTGTTCCGCATGATAACCGGCGGTGAAACGCCGGATTCAGGGACATTCAAAGTCGGTGAAACCGTTGTGCTCGGCTATGTCGATCAATCCCGCGATACGCTGGCCGCTGATAAAACGGTGTGGCAGGAAATCTCCGATGGCCGGGATATGGTCGAGCTTGGTAAACGCAGCATGCCGTCGCGCGCCTACTGCGCCGCGTTTAACTTTAAAGGCGCGGATCAACAGAAAAAAGTCGGCCAGCTTTCAGGCGGGGAGCGCAACCGCGTGCATCTTGCGAAAATGCTGAAAAGCGGCGCAAACGTGCTACTGCTTGATGAACCGACCAACGATTTGGACGTTGAAACCCTGCGCGCCCTCGAAGACGCGCTCTTGGAATTCGCGGGCTGCGCCGTGGTTATTTCTCCCGATCGCTGGTTCCTTGATCGCGTTGCAACGCACATCCTCGCCTTTGAGGGCGATTCCCATGTGGAATGGTTTGAGGGCAACTATCAGGCCTATGAGGAAGATGCGAAACGGCGTTTGGGGGATGAGACGATTTTGAACCCGAAACGGCTTAAGTATAAGCCGCTCGTGCGGGTTTAAGCCGCAACGCTCAATTCTTGTTCTATTGCTGTCTCTTCCATTGATAGGATAGCCGCATCGAAACGAATATCACTTGCCGTTATATCAAATTCCAAACCATGCTCGATCAGCACCTGGCAGATATCCTGCTGGCAGTCCTGACTCAGGCCGAGGGTTGAAATAATCAGGCTGTCACCGCTAATCTGCGGCTTGAATTTTTCCAGAAAGAACTGGCTGTGGCCGCTCAATGCACGCATAAGATGTCTCCTGTTGTAATTTTATTACCGAACAAGGTGATTCGGTTATCATTTATTACAACAAGGTCGGTTAAGAAAGATTTAAAGCCGCCAAAACTTTTTGCACCGGCTGATAGCCTATCAATCCTGCGGCGGCGGCTGCCGCATGATGCAGCCCTTTGGGATCGCTCAGCAGCGCGGCCAGCTTCTCCGAAAGCGCGCCGCTGCGAACCTCGGTCTCTGCCGCAATCCATGCCGCGCCCTGCCGCGCTAAGGCCTCAGCATTGCGGGTCTGGTGGTCTTCGGCTGCCGCGGCAAAGGGGATAAACAGCGCCGGGCGGCCTATTGTTGTCAGCTCTGCGCAAGTGCTCGCGCCGCTCCGTGCAATCACCAGCTGCGCCGCCGTATAGCGCGCCGGCATATCATCAAAAAAGCTGTTAACCTCCGCCGGGATACCGGCGCTAGCATACGCCGCCGTTACGCCAGCCACATCATCCGCCCGCGCCTGCTGCACCACCCGCACGCGGCTGCGCAGGTTATCCGACAAGGCCGCAATCGCCGCCGGGACATAATCGGCCAGAATCTTTGCCCCTTGGCTGCCGCCCAGCACTAAAATCTCCAGCGTGCCGCTGTCCGCCGGGGGATAGGGACTTTGCGCAGCAAGCATAATCCCGGGGCGCACGGGATTGCCGGTAAACACGCGTGCCGCCTGTTTCGGCACCTTCACCGTATCAATAAACGACAGCGCCGCCGCATCGGCGTATCGCGCCAGCAAACGGTTCGTTCGCCCCATCAGCGCGTTCTGCTCATGCACAAGCAGCGGCACACCCAGCAGCGCCGCGAGTAACCCCGCAGGCAACGTCGGATACCCGCCAAAACACAGCACCGCCTCCGCCCCGCGCAGCGCCCTTAAAGCCGGGGGAATACTCCGCAGCGCCGACATCGCAAACGGCAACGCCGCCTTTGCCCCGCCGCCGGGATTGCGAATCGGCAAAATAACCGCCCGGTGTTCCGGCCACGCCTTGGTATACGCCGCGCCGCGTGTATCGGTGATAAGGGTCAGCGCCCTGCCCTTTGCCGCCAGCGCGTGCGCCACAGCCTCGGCTGGGAACATATGCCCGCCCGTGCCGCCCGCCGCCAAAATAATCACGAGAGCCGCTCCGCCGCGCCTTTGCGTGTCAACGCGAGCACAACCCCCATCCCAAACGCCAGTGCCAAAAGCGACGAGCCGCCATAGCTCACAAACGGCAACGTCATCCCTTTCGTTGGAATCAAATGCACGGTGGAGGCAATATTGATAAACGACTGGGTGATAAACTGAATCAGGATACCGCTCACCGCCAGCATGATAAACAGATTGTCCTGTTTCAGCACATGCCGGCAGCCGCGCCAGAAAATCCCCACAATCAGCAGCAATAATAAAGAACAGGCAATCACGCCAAATTCCTCAACCGCCACCGCAAAAATAAAATCCGCGTGCGCATCGGGCAGGGCGTTTTTGATGTGCCCTTCCCCAGGGCCTACACCAAACCAGCCGCCCTCACCAATCGCGCGGAGCGACTGATCAATCTGATACGTATCCCCCGTATCGGGGTTTAAAAATCTGTCCATCCGGCTTTTAACGTGCGGCAATAAGGTATAGGCCAACACCCCCGCCCCCATCACGCCGGGTATAAAAATTATCAGCCATAACAGCGGCATGCCCGCCAAAAAAAACTGCCCCCACCACACCGCCGACAGCACAATCGTCATGCCGAGATCAGGCTGTAAAATAATCAGCCCCGCCGCCAGCGCATACAGCAGCAGCGCCACCAGACGCCCAGGAAACACCGGATTCTTTGCCCATTCGGCAAACATCCACGCGCTCACAACCGCGAGCGTCGGCTTCGCAAATTCGGATGCCTGCAGCGTAAACCCGGCTATACTCACCCAGCGGGTCGCGCCCTTAATCTCCGGCGCGAGAAACAGTGTTGCCACGAGCGCAGCGTAGGTAAAGAGTAACCCCAAACAGGCAATGCGGCGCACGCCTTTCGGGGTTAACAGCGATGTCCCGACTAAAATCAGCAGTGCAATGGGCAGCAAAATCCCCTGCTTCATCACAAAATAATACGGGGATAGGCCGTGCCCTTCCGCAACCGCCGGGCTTGCAGCAAACAGCAGCAGAAAACCAACCCCCATCAGCAGGAGCAGCAGCGCCAGCAGCGTTTTATCCACCGTCCACAGCCAGCGGCCAATAACCGTTGTATCGCTGCGCAGGATGGCGAAGGCGGTCATGACGACTCCTCTAAAAATTTTTCAAAATCGCTTACAAAGCGTTCCGCTTTTGCCAATGCTTCATGCGCCATATCAGCTGGCAACGTCGCATTCTCTCCCACTTCATAATCAGCAATTTCTTTTATAGTGTATGCCCATCCTAAAAAAGTCGTGTACTCTTTCGCGTCACGCTTTTGCTCCGTCAGCAAGCGCGCCAATTCACTTCGTACACCAGAATGGGTTTTAACTGCTCTTTTGTTGCATGAAAAAATATATGCCTGCGCGGCATGAAAAGCAGCCATATAAGCAAGCCTTCCCGCTGTCTCATAAAGCTCCATTGGCAACAGCAACTTAGCCTCTACCAGAGACATCCGCGCTTTATGCAAATAGTTATCTACTTCGGACGACACAAGTCTATACCTTCCAGTCGTATCTCATGCATCAATGGTGTGCGCTCGTTTTCCGCCCCTTCCGGGAAAGGTTTGGAATTTATAACAGCCCCCGTTTCAAGGATGATGGCCGTTTCAATTTCAAGCAGCTTATCTTTCTCATCCCAGCGATTGGAAAAATTCTTCAAAAAAACCGCGATATCATAATCTGAATCCGCCCGCGCATCCCCACGTGCGCGTGAGCCAAATAAAACAGCCCGCACAAGTCTATCACCCTCCAAATGCTGTAAAGCCCTAAGGTATGTGCTCAGGACGGGGTCTTGATGCTGCATCATAACCCCATCACCTTATCCCGAAACTGCTCACCGCGCTGCTCAAAATTGGCAAACTGGTCAAACGAGGCGCAGGCCGGGGATAGGAGCACGACTTTTTCCCCCGCTGCCGCATCCGCCGCCGCGGCCGCCGCCGCCTGCTCAACGGCAACGTCTAATGTTCCCGATAATGTAAACGGCACGCCATGTTTTTTCAGCAGCTCCCCAAACGCCGCCCCGGCATCGCCAATGCCATACGCATGACGGATGCGCGGAAAATGCTCAACAAGGCTATCAATCCCGCCGTCTTTTGCCTTGCCGCCGATGATCCAATAAATATTCTGATAACAGACCAGCGCCCGCTCCGCCGCCTCAGCGTTGGTTGCTTTGCTGTCGTTGATAAAGACAACATCGCCGCGTTTGGTAATATATTCCTGACGGTGCGCGAGGCCGGGGAAGGTCGCCGTTGCCGCCATCACCTCTTGCGGACTCAGCCCCGCCCCCGCTGTCGCGAGCGCGTACGCTACCGCAATATTCTGCCAGTTATGCACCCCCGGCAACCGAGTAAACTGGCGCAAATCGGCAATGCGCACACCCGCGCCGCCGTCCGTGTTGTCAATCAACTCGCCCTGCTCCACATACACACCGCGGTGCACTTTTTGCAAAACCGACACGGGAATCACCCCGCCGTCCCGTTCCCGGCGCAGGGCTTCATAAAGATACTGCGTCGGCGGGGTATCAACGCCGATAACGGCCGCCGCGCCCAGAGGCTGCTCCTCAAAAATTCGCGCCTTAGCGGCGATATACCCATCCATCCCGCCGTGGCGGTCTAGGTGGTCTGGTGTGATGTTTAAAAGCGCCGCGTGGTGATAGCGCACGCTGTCGTTCAGAACCAGCTGGTACGACGACACCTCCAGCGCCAACGTCTGCGGCTCGGCTGGATTATCCAGCGCGAGCACCGGCGTGCCGATATTGCCCGCAACCGCTGACGGCACGCCGCATTCGCGCAGGATATGCCCCAAAAGCGCCGTTGTCGTGGATTTGCCGTTGGTGCCGGTAATCGCTAAGAACGTGTCGTGCGGCCTTGCGGCTGCGTATAAATCAAGATCACCAATCAGCGGCACACCGGCCGCAAGCGCCGCCTTCACAACCGGATGCGGCTTTGGAAAATCAGTGGCAATACCGGGGCTGATGTGCAGCGCCGCGATGTCGTCCCACACCGCCGCATCGCGGTTCGCTGTTTCCCAGCCCGCTGCTTTTGCCGCCTCCACCGCGCCCGCGTTATCATCATCAAGGATAACCCGCGCCCCGCCCGCTTTCAGCGCATCGGCAACCGCAAGCCCGGTCTTGCCAAGGCCAAGGATATAGACAGTTTGTCCGGCATAGGTGTGTACAGGTATCACGCCGCGCTCCTAAAAAAATATTGCGTCATCCCGACCAAGGCTGCGTTAGCAGGCGCGTGGAGGGATCTCCTCGTGCTTAAAAAAGATCCCTCGACGTCGCAAAACCAAGGTTTTGCTCGCTCGGGATGACGCTGTACGCCTACTAAAGAAAAAAGCTGCGTCATCGTATTTTCAAACTCGCGAGGCCAAGGAGAGCAAACATCACCGCAATAATCCAAAAGCGAATCACCACTTTCGATTCCGGCCAGCCCAGCTTTTCAAAATGATGGTGTATCGGCGCCATGCGAAACACACGCTTGCCGGTTGTTTTATAAGAGACAACCTGAATCATCACCGACAGCGCCTCAATCACAAACAGCCCGCCCACAATCGCCAGCACCAGTTCATGTTTCGTTGCAACCGCAACCGCGCCGAGCGCTCCGCCCAGCGCGAGCGACCCTGTATCACCCATAAAAATCTGTGCCGGCGGCGCGTTATACCACAAAAAGCCTAAAGACGCCCCGACCAGTGCGCCGCAAAAAACCGCCAACTCGCCGCTACCCGGCAAGTGCGGCAATTGCAGATAGCTGGCATACACAGCATTCCCCACGAGATAGGCAATAAACGCAAAACACGCCCCCGCCAGCATTACCGGCGTAATCGCGAGGCCGTCCAGCCCATCGGTCAGGTTCACCGCGTTCGATGCCCCCACCATCACAAACATGGCAAACAACACATACAGCAAACCAATTTTTAGCAGTACGCCAAAAAACGGCACCGCCAGCGTGTACTGCATCTCAACATGCGTATCGGCAATAATCAGCACCATTGCCAGAAGCGATATAATGGATTGCAGAAACAATTTCCGTGTCCCGCTCAGCCCCTTGGTGTTGCGCTTACTCACCTTCAAATAATCATCGGCAAAGCCAATCGCCCCAAAACCAAGAAACACCAGCAGCACCGCCCAGGT
>JAJTHO010000175.1 GCA_021297975.1 Alphaproteobacteria bacterium | reverse complement strand
CTGGCCGAGGCGCGGGATGCGGTGGAAGACACCATCGAGCCGTATTTGCTGCAACAAGGCTATATCGCCCGCACGCCGCGGGGTAGGGTGCTCGCCACCAAAGGCTATGCGCACCTCGGTAAAACGCCCAAAGCGCCGCAGCTTTTTGAGGACAGCGATGCTGGGTAAACCCGCGATAACGCCCGAAGAGCGCCGTTTTAAAGGCGACACACTCGTGCTCGCCAGCCACAACGCGGGCAAAGTTGCCGAATTTCAAACCCTGTTCACGCCCTATAAAATCACTATAAAAAGCGCCGCCGCCTTAGACTTACCCGAACCCGACGAAGACGGCCTGACGTTTGCCGAAAACGCCCTGATAAAATCGCGCAGCGCGGCGGAAATCAGTGGTCTTCCGGCTTTAGCAGACGACAGCGGATTATGCGTACATGCCCTCAACGGCGATCCCGGCATTTATTCCGCCCGCTGGGCGCAGCCGGGAAAAGATTTTAACCGCGCCATGGAAAAAGTCTGGCAGACGCTTCAGCAAAGCGGCAGCGTGGATACCCGCGCCGAATTCGTCTGTGCCCTTGCGCTATCCTATCCCGGCACGCATCTTTCAGAGCTGCACGTTGGCGTCCTGCGCGGCCATATTGTCTGGCCGCCTCGGGGGGAGGCCGGTTTTGGTTATGACCCCATTTTCGTTCCGGAGGGATATACTGAGACACTCGCGGAACTTGGCTCTGCGGTGAAAGACACCATCAGCCACCGGGCGCGGGCGTTTGAAAAACTCGCCGCCCTATGCTTTGCTCATCGCCGCGTGGTTGTCAGCTGATCAAACAGCGCGCCGTCGGCAAAGTGTTCTGCCTGAACAGCTTGCCAGCCGCCGAGATCTTTAATTGTTACGAGATCAATAACCGGAAATTGCGCCCGTGTTTCCGCCGCAACTGTTTCATTGACCGGTCGGAAATAATGCTTTGCCAGCAGTCGCTGCGCCTCCACACTGAAAAGCTGTTCGAGATAGGCGCGCGCCGTATCCAGCGTGCCTTTCTTCTCTGCCACTGTTTCCACCACCGCAACCACCGGCTCCGCCAGAATACTCCGAGCCGGCGCGACAATCTCTAAACTGTCCTTGCCCAGTTCATTTAAGGCCAAATGCGCCTCATTCTCCCACGTCAGCAGCACATCACCAATTTTGCGCACCGCAAAGGTGGTGGTGGCGGCGCGCGCGCCGGCATCTAAAACCGGCACATTCGCATAGAGGCTACGCAGGTACTCTGCGGCTTTTGCTTTATCCCCGCTGTTCAAGCGCAGCGCATAATCCCATGCCGCGAGGTAATTCCAGCGCGCCGCGCCGGATGTTTTCGGGTTGGGGGTAATCACTTTAACATCCGGGCGCACCAAATCGCCCCAGTCTTTAATGGCTTTTGGGTTGCCCTTCCGCACCAGAAAGACGATGGTTGAGGTATACGGCGCACTGTTATGCGGCAATTTGCTTTGCCAGTTCAGCGGAATGGTTTTACCCCGCTCGGCTATAGCATCAATATCCAGCGCCAGCGCGAGGGTAACTACATCCGCTTGCAGTCCATCAATCACCGAACGTGCCTGCTTCCCAGAGCCGCCATGCGATTGGCGAATGACCGGCTTTTTGCCCGTTTTCGCCTGCCACTCTTTAATAAACTGCGCGTTATACTCGGTGTAAAATTCGCGGGTTGGGTCATAGGAAACATTCAACAGATCCTGCTCTGCGGCTCTTGCGGAGGTTCCGCTAAAAGCAAAGCC
The DNA here is from genome assembly GCA_021297975.1 of Alphaproteobacteria bacterium. Classification (GTDB taxonomy): domain Bacteria; phylum Pseudomonadota; class Alphaproteobacteria; order JAJTHO01; family JAJTHO01; genus JAJTHO01. The sequence continues at coordinate 1,516 of JAJTHO010000175.1, read as the reverse complement.
TAAGAGAAGTACGGGTAATAACTTAAAAACGCGCATAAAGAACTCCTGAAGGGTTAAAAACGAAACTGTGCGCGCGAGAGGACGACTTTTTCCATCTCGCGATCCTGGCCACTTGCGGCGCCGCCGTCAAAATGGGTTTCACTGTAGTTGAGGTTGAATTTAAGACTATCATTAAGATACCATGTGACCCCTAAGGTCGCATCCCGGGCTTCTGAGGCGCTGCTTGCAAGGCTTGCAAAGGTTGGGAACGTATCCGAATCAACGCGCAGCACACTATACCGCCCGACGATTTCAAAAGCGCCCCAGGTGCCGCGCTTTGGGTTGAAATTGGCTTTTGGTTTCACACCGTCAAAGCTGGCGTTTTCGCCGGTAAGTACATAGGTGCTGATGAACGTAAACGCATCATTATTGAGGGTTTGCTCCGCACTGCCTCGTTTAACATCCTGGCTGGTGCGCACATATTCGCCCAGCGCACTGAAAGAACCATAATAGTAATAGGCTTGCGGGTTCACGCGCCATTTTGTTCCCGCCGCTATGGTTGTTGTTGCCAGAGTGGTGCCGCTTGTGTAGCTGAAAAATTTGGCCTGAGCCGGAGTGCGGTAGCCATCCCCCAGATTGGGAGAGCTCAAGGCTCCGTCGCGGTCGCCAATACTGCCGGCAAGCCCAACGCCTAAACCTTGAGCGGCAACGGTATCGCTGTTGCGAAAAGGGTGTGCAAACAGGCGTGCAGTAATATCTTTTCCATTATCGCTGTCCGTGTTGGGATCGCCAATATCCACCGCACCAGTGGTATACGCTATGTTATATTCGAGCTGTTGCGGCATTAACTCGCCGGACACCTGCACCCCTATATCGCGGAACGGCACGAGATTTGTTGCCATGCCGCGCTCAACAAACAGAATTTCCTGTTCAGATTGCCAACGCTCTAAACCAATAGGCGCCTTGAATTTACCGGCGCGCAGCTTTAGGGCGCTGTCTGGTGTGTAATCGACAAAGGCATCAAGCAGCCGCGTTTGTCCGCCGCCAAAATCCAGCATTAACCGGGCGCGAAAATCATCGGGGAAAGTAGCCTCAAAAATTGGCCGCGCGGTGCGGATAAGGAAGGTATCCACGTTTCCGGTGTTGCTGTTATCAATAAAACTACGGCTGTCTGCTTGGGCATAGCCGCGAAAGCTAAGACTGTATTGGTTATCCGGTGAGCTGATTTTCAAGCCTTTGCGGCCATATTCAACGTTTGCCTGCTTGGAAGCGACATTTTTTTGCTCTTCCTGCTGAACTTCAAGCTGGCGTTTTAGCAGGTTTAACTCCTGCTCTAAAGCGTTGATGCGTGCCGCAACATCAGGTGTTGCCGCGGCGGCAGGATAGGCGGTGGTTAGTAGCGCCAGCAGCGCCAGACGGGATAGTGCAAAAGAGCGCATAAAACATCCTTATGTAAACAGGACAATCAAATCGCCGAAGAGCCGCGCTTCACCATGGTTTCAAGGGATGTGGTATCCAAAACCCCGGCGATGGCGTT
>JAJTHO010000161.1 GCA_021297975.1 Alphaproteobacteria bacterium | reverse complement strand
TTATCCCGGCGCGACGTTAACGCTCAATTTCAATGTTTCCGGCGGCTTTAATGGAACCGCGCAAGTCGCGGTTGGCGGCACCTTGGCTGCGGCGATGGGGCTGGCGGATGTGAACCCGGTTGCCAAAGCCTGCGCCGTGACGCCCGCCAGCGGCTATACCAGCCTCACACCCTGCGTTGCCGATGCACCGCCCCCCTGCCGCCCGGGTGCGTTTCCGGGTTTGGCATGCAATCAATCCTGCCCTCCTGGTATATTCGATATCATGTATACCTATACTGTTTTTGGTACGGTTACTGAATCGACCTGTAATACAAGCACATTCATAAGTCAAAACTGCAGCATAAGCTGCCCTCCAGCTGCTAAACCATTACAGCCTTGCGATACTTATCGCCTATCTATTTTTTTCGACCGCGATGCTAATGATCACACGATAGGACTGGCTATTAATGGTATAGTTGGTATAGATGGTGATGCCCCGGCGTGTTTTTACGACTATACATTATTGAGAGATTATTTTAGGGCTGAAACCGCCGATTTATACTATACGCCCCGTTGCATAGGAGCTTCCCCCTGGGGTAAAGTGTGCCAGTTAAACGTCGCTGTCTACTATGCATCGCCTATCTCTCTTTTGTGGGATAAACTTATTAGAATTGAAGATAGCTTCACTCTGTCTACCTTCCCGCTCAATCCCGATGCGGCGGCTGGGCAGACCTATGAATGGCGTGCATCCGGCAAAGCGCCGCTGCTGGTCTGGGATGAAAAAGGCGACGGCGTGATTACCAAAGCCGCACAGCTGTTTGGCAACTACACCTTTGGCAAACGCTGGCCGGATGGCTACACTGCCCTTGATAGTTTAGATGGCGATAAAAACGGCAGCGTATCCGGTGATGAGCTGAAACACATCCGCATCTGGTTTGATGACAATGCCAATGGTATCTCGGAACCCGGCGAGGTTAAGGATTTGGCCGCTGTGGGCGTGACCGCGCTCTACACCGTGCCGGATCGGAAAGACATCAAAACCGGCTTCATCCATGCCAAACGCGGCTACGACCGGGTTGTTGATGGAAAAAAAGTGACCTTGCCCTCGGTGGATTGGGTGGCAAAAGCCTATAAGATACCTTCTGATGTAAATAATGTTACGAAAGCCCCTGCGCCAGCTGGTGGTGTTCCCGCCAGTGACGGCGGCGGCGCAACCCCGGCCAGTAGCAGTTCTGGTAGAAGCAGCGGTGCCAGCAGTGGCGGTTCATCGGGCGGTGGCGGCGGATCTTCCGGCGCAGGTGCGAGCGCCTCTGGTTCTGGCGGCGGTGCGGGCGGTGGTGGAGGTGGTTCTGGCGGCGGCGCAGCAGCCCCCGCTGCGAGTAGCAAGAGCGCCCTCGGCGGTAGTTCAACTGCCAAAACAGTTGCCATGGATATTGCCGGTATCTGGGAGATTACATACGCAGCTGAAAATCAAGAGTATAGCGTTCTAGATACGTTCGGAATGAATATTTTGCCCGGCAATTTTTGGAATCAAATCAGCGGCTATATGTTTGAACCCTACGGGCCTGTAACCGGCGAGCCAGAAGATATAAAAATAAAGCGCGCTTGGATGGAAGAGAATGCTTCGTACATGCCGGTATACTCCGATACCAAAGAAAATAATTTAATTTTACGCGATCTATTTTTAAGAGGTTTACTGGCTTTTGATGCAGCAGCAAATCAAGATGTATCTACTTGGGGTTTTAAATATGATCTAACTGGTGCTTATGTTGGCAACAACACTTACAGTATGGCGGTTACCTATCCTAATAATAAACTTCAAAGGCAGTTTAATTTAATATTTAATGATGGCTCCGATAGTTTTAAAGGCACCATGACCGTGCAAATCCCCGGACGCGGGCAGCTGAAACGGGAGTTTACGGGGAAAAGGCTGAAGACATACAAACAATAACGGATAAACCCTTGGCAAAAGTATCTTTTTGCGTTATAAGAATCGCTGCTATATACATTTAAACGATTTTTTTACGCTAAGGTATCTTCTGTGGCCAACCCCTCTGCCCTTGTTACCGTTATGATTAAAGCTGCTGAAAAGGCGGCAAAAAAGCTCGTGCGTGATTTTGGCGAGTTGGAAAACCTGCAGGTTTCTAAGAAGGGCCCCGCGGATTTTGTCTCGCGCGCCGATATCATGGCCGAAAAGACCATCAAAGAAGAACTGCTCAAAGCCCGCTCTGATTTTGGCTTTTTAGGCGAAGAGAGCGAGCCGCACACAGGCAGCATCAACTCCCGCTTTATCGTTGATCCCATCGACGGCACCACCAATTTCCTACACGGCATCCCGCAATTTTGTATCTCGATTGCGGCTGAGGTTGATGGCCAGATAAAAGCCGGGGTGATTCTTGACCCCATTAAGCACGAGCTGTTCTGGGCAGAAAAGGGTCTCGGCGCGTATTGCAACGGCAAGCGGCTGCGCGTTGCTGGGCGCACTGATCTTTCCGAGGCGCTTCTCGTTATCGGCACACCCTTTGCCGGGCATGGCGATGCGGACGCCTTTATCGCCTTTTTGAAAAAAACCATGGGCAACGTTGCCGGTTTCCGCCGCATGGGGTCAGCAGCACTTGATTTAGCCTACGTCGCCATGGGGCGCTTTGATATGTATTATGAAACCCATTTGAAGCCGTGGGATGTGGCAGCAGGGATTTTGCTGGTGGAAGAAGCCAAAGGCATCGTCACGGACAGCACAGGCGGCAACGACATGCTCAAAAACGGCAGTATTCTTGCCGCAAACCCGATTTTACATCCCCTTTTACGCAACTTACTTCGTTAATTTTAAGACTAGTCACCCTTTTTTAATAATACCCATGTTATTCAATTGATATTAAGACGAAAGAACTCATAATGGTTGGATCAAGAGTTTTCAAAGCTATCATCCCGCAACGCTCTGTTGCCCTTGGTTTGCTTGCTGGCGTAAGCGTCGTAGCATTAACTCTTGCCGTGCCGTCACTCTCTGTTGCTCAGCAGCAAGATATGAGCCTGGAAGAAATTTTTGGCGTGCCTGCCGATGCTGCTGCTGTAAAACCCGCTAAGAAAAAAGCAGCGCAAGAAGCCGAACCCCTTGCTCCTGTTGCACCGGAAGCGACTGCCGCCGCCCCTGCCCCCGATTTATTGCAACCCATCAGCCCCAGCAACGATACCGCGCCGGATATGAACGCGCTGGCTCCCGCCAGCCCGGCTGATATCGAGGCCGCCGCGGCCAAGAAAAACGAGGCCGACGCATTGATGGAATCGATGTTCAGCCAAACACCAACGCAGCCTGCGCCTGCCGCTGCTGCGCCTTTGGCTCCGATACCTCCTGCAGCGATTGCCGCGCCGGCTCCCACTGTTTCGCCCGATACGCCGGAAGCCTTCTTCGGCGCATCGGCGCCGCAACCGACTCAGCCGGCTGCGCCTGCTACTTCGTCTAAAGCGGCAAAAAACACACCATCACCGGGTATTCAGCAACTGCTGGATGAATCAAGCGCCGCGCTGGAACCTGCAAAAATACCCGCAAAACCCGCTGCGCCTGCGCCGATGCCGTATTCGGCAGACTATTCTGCTGATGATTACGCCCCAGTTACACCGGATTCACGCACGGCTGACATTGCACCCATTATTCCACCCGAACAAAAACCGACACCAGTTGTGAACAATACCGCACCGGCACAGCTGCAACAGCTCGAACGGCAGGCACAGCCGCCTGCGCCGCCCGCCAGCCTGCTGTGGGATAAACCCGGCATGGTTGCAAGCAACGCGCCCGCGCCCGTTGATTTAACACAGTTCCAAGCCCCAGAACATACCGGCGCATCGGTTATGGCGCTGCCGTCGTTGCCGTCGATTCTGGTGCGTCTTGAGTTTGTGCCCTACACTTCAGCCCTCGCGCCCAGCACCCTCAATGCGGTGCAGCAATTGGCCGCTGCCTTGCAACGTGACCCAGGCGTGATGATTGAACTGCAAGGCTTTGCCGATTTAGCCCGCAAAAGCTCGCTCGATGCCAGCCGCGATATTGCCGCCCGCCGTGCCGGAAACGTGGCACAGGCGCTGGTAGATGCCGGCGTTGCGCCTGAGCGGCTGCGCGTGAACGGCGTTGGCCTGGATTTCATGCCGGGCGCGGTGCGCGACCGAGTGGATGTGGTGGTTGTTCGCTAAACATTGACGGTTACAGCCTTTTGCGTGCACACTCAGATAGGCATCCCGCCCAAAGAGCACCCGTATGGAACAGCCCACCCCGCCCCTATCCCGCATTGCCCGCTTTCGTGAAACTGGCGAAGAGTTTTACTGCTCGCTTTTAGAAAAAATCGGCGCCTTTGCCCAGCGCCGCTGGACATATATCGCTGTTTTATTTGCCTTTATGGCCGTTCCAGCACTGCTCTTGCCCACGTTTAATTCCGGCTCGATGTGCATGATTAGCGCGTTTTTCCAAGTGATTACCCTATGGGTTATTCTACAGGTTTCCATTGCCTGGACATCGTATTACGCGCTGCAAACCGTAAACCCCTGGCCGTTCTGGCTGATGCTGTTTCTGCATCTGTTTTCAACCGGGGTGATGCTGGATAAAATGAAGCTGGAGGGCAGCTATTGCCAGAATATTCTGGCAATCCGCATGCATGAAGAAGCACGGGGCGGGACGAAGTATCCTTGATTTAATCTTCCCGCCGCCGCTGCTGAGCTTTTCCAATCCCGTGGCGTTGCCGTTAAAGCTTGTTTCCCCCGATTTCGGGCTAAGCTAATAGGTTATCCCGGTTTCAATACCGAGGGCAAAATTGCTGGTAGCGGGGTAAAGAAGACCGATGTTAAAGCCGACGCTGGGTATAAAGCCGCCAACCGCACGCTGGGCTTCGAATCCAGTCGCTCCGACCATTATTATTCCGGTGACGTTCCGGGCAACGCTGAAGATGTAAGTTAAGCAATCAAGCTTGCTACCTGCCTAAAAAAGTGCTATATTGTGATATGCATCACTTATATATACTCATGCCATGAACAGCCTCGTCGAGAACACTACTACCGTTAAGACCAGCCGCAGCACTGCGGTTGTTGACCAGCGCAAACGTCAATTAAAGATAATGCGCGATGAAATAGCTGATCTGCGTGGGAGTCTTTTTCGAGACTATGGCCCTCTAAAGACTATCGTAGCATGGCGTCAAGCATCCGAAGAACTGCTAAACAGGCAGACAGAGGCTCTTGAACAGCTGGAGCCGCTTTTTTCTGAGCTTTACACACTGTCTGAAAGGAATACTCGCCTTGTTGAGCAGCGTGCGCAAAATGAAAAAAAGTTAGAGCTGGCTAAACAAGAATTGTTACAGACTGAACAAAACATTTTGGGGCTGGCACCTGACTTGAAATAAGTTAGGATGCGGCATGTATTTAAAGCATTGTAAACTATCAGATAAAGAGCAATTGCGCCTGATGGAGCATTTCGTAGCGGGAACACCGGCTCGAAGTGCAGCTGATTTAGTCGGAG
>JAJTHO010000050.1 GCA_021297975.1 Alphaproteobacteria bacterium | reverse complement strand
CTTAGACTCAAGAACCAAGTGCAACACCAACCTGTTAAAAGAGGGACAGAGGTGTTGTTATGGAGTCGAGGTACAGTCAATTAAGCAGCGAGGAGCGAGCGTCAATAATGCTGGAGCGTCAGCGCGGGTCAAGCATACGGGCAATTGCCCGTATGCTTGGTCGGAGTGCGGCAACGGTCAGTCGAGAGATACAGCGCAATGGCTTAACAACTTTTTATTGCGCCAGCATTGCTGGCCGGAAGAGCCGGGAGCGGCGGCACAAGAAGCCGCGGCGGCTTGAACGGGAAACCATCCTGTGGCAACAGGTAATCGCCTTGCTGAAGCAAGGGTGGAGTCCGCAGCAGATTGCAGGTAGGTTAAAGAAAACACATCCTGAAAGCCCCTCTGTGAGCCACGAAACCATCTATGCCATGATTTATGCCCAGCCCAGAGGCGGCCTTCGCACCGAGCTGATTGCCGCCCTGCGTCAGGGGCGTTCCACGCGCCGGCCACGTTCCGGTGGCAAAGACAGGCGCGGCCAGATTCCCGATCTTCGCCCCATCAGTGAACGCCCAGTTCATGTTGAAAGCCGCGCTATCCCCGGCCATTGGGAGGGTGATCTTATCAAAGGCAAGGGTAATAAATCCTCTATAGGCAGCCTGGTTGAACGAACCAGCCGCTATACAATTCTGGTGCAATGCCCGTCCGCCGAATCCGCTGTTGTCACTGGCAGTTTTACCACCGTTCTGCGTGATGTCCCCCCAGAACTGCGCCTATCTCTTACCTATGACCGTGGCCGCGAAATGGCTCTGCACAGGGATCTTACGGCCGCTCTTAACCTCGATGTTTATTTTGCTGATCCCTACAGCCCTTGGCAGCGTGGCACCAATGAAAATACCAACGGACTTGTAAGGCAGTTCCTCCCAAAAGGGATTGATCTTTCACCCTATTCTCAACAAGATCTCAATGCAATCGCCGATCTACTAAACAATAGACCACGCAGAGCACTCGGCTACAAAACACCAAAAGAAGTTTACTTCGAGGCGTTACAGGCTATTCCTACTTCTGTTGCACTTGGTCATTGAAACCGCCTTAAAATTCACTAACCATGCGCAAATCTCTACTTCTTCCCATTCTTCCGATTTCGCTCACAATCTCTTTAATTCCTGCCTTCGGGAATTTCATGCCCGCTCAAAGCCAAATCGACACTGAGACCACAATCTATCGTTGGCGGTTTTATGAGGAGCGGATCGTTCCAATACCTAAAACCGATGCGCCCCCCCCGCGCGCAAAAGTTTTACATTCGCTGTGAAGCGACAAAATCATCGCCTCAACCGGCGATTGCGTATGTTGATGTAGAATCTGACGGCGTGTCACTGCCAGCGGACTTCTATAGCGGCAAATTTGAAATCCGCAATCTACAAGGAGGCGGGGTTGCTAAGGGTAACCTGCCAACCGCTCCGAAGGTGGTTTTTCAGATGTTACCCGCTACGGCAGCGGCAAATTCTAGCACAATCTTTGTTAAAGAATTTGGCTACGCGTTTTCAATAACATGCGTTGACAGCTCAGGGAAATCGTATGCTCCTTTCTGGGAGGGCGTTAAAGCAACGACTGTGATTTTGCCCTTGCGGACGCCCGGTTCACGAAATTTCGTGCCGGCCGGAGTTGATAAATATGGGAGGCCAACACCCATGCTGCCGGTTGACCCGAACAGGGAATAATCGGCTTTAAGACTACTTTAAGACTACATAAATAACCTAAAGGGGTGGCGTTTGTCGCCCCTTTTTTTATGCCTCCCCCTCATTCGTGAGGGCTATCAGGCGCGACACCGTCCGCTTAAACTCAAAACCAAAAAAACCTTCCCGATACAAATGCTCCGGCGCGGCGGCGGCGCGGCAGGCAAGGCGTACGCGGGATTCATAGAGTGCATCAATCAGCAGCATAAACCGTTTCGCCTGATCCTGATTCGCGTTCGTGAAAATCGGGATGCCGTCGAGCACAAGGGCTTTATACCGCCCGGCCAGCGCCAGATAATCGGCGTTGCCGAGCGCTTGACCGCAGATTTCCGAAAAAGACAGCAGGGCAGCATCCCCAGCCGAGGCGGGAGTCCGCAAAAACCGCCCCTGCACCGGCAGGTGCTCAACGGCGGGCTGCGTGCCTTTTGCCCATTCGGCAAACCACTGGCGCAGCTGGTGTTCGGTCATGGCGTTGAGCGGGGTGAGGAAGCGCGCCTGATTCAGCCCGGTTTGGGTGCGGTAATCGCGGCGGCTTTCGAGGCTGAGCACATTCAGGCGCTCATTCAAAAGCGTGATACAGCCCAAAAACCGCTCGCGCTGCAAGCCGTCGGGATAGAGCGCATCGGGGGGGAAATTGCTGGTGGTAACTAGGTACACGCCCTCATCAAACAGCGCCTCCAGCAAGCCTTGCAGCAGCATGGCGCTGACAATATCGCTGACCAGAAACTCATCGAGGCATAAAACATCAAGGCTTGCGGCAATATCGGCCGCGACAAGGCGCAGCGGGTCGCGCTTGCCGCCGGTTTTGCGGTGTGCGGCCAGCGCGCCGTGCACCTCCAGCATAAAGGCATGAAAATGCACCCGGCGCTTGGATTCCAGCGGCAATGTCTCGCAAAATAAATCCATCAAGAGCGATTTGCCGCGCCCCACCGCGCCGTAAAGATAGACGCCTTGGGTGTGGGTGGCGGCTTTGTCGTGTTGGGCTTTCCGTCCGCCCGACAAGAGCGGCCAGCGGCCAGATTTTTGCCCGCCTTTTCCAGCGAGAATGCGGGCTTGCAGCTCAGACAGATGCTCTGCCGCTGACATCTGCGCCTCATCGGCCTGCAGCGTGCCGGAATCAATGAGCTGTTGGTAGCGGGGCAGGAGCATGGGGGTGTCTTAACTGGAAAAGATGGCGGAATGGTAAAGAAAAAAGGGGCAGATAGTTATAATACAGGTGTATTTTAGCAGGGGTGTCATCCCGACCAAAGCCGCGTCGCGGCTGCGCGGAGGGATCTTTTTTAGGATACAGGGAGATATCTCGACTGCGCAAGGCGCTGCCTTGCTGCGCTCGATATGACAACCTTGTTTTGCTAGGTACACATATATCTACGAGACAGGGAGACCCCTCCGCTCCACTCCGCTGCGGCCTGGATGGCGTCACGAGTGCGCCATGTCACAATTTGATTGAACCAGCCCGTTGTTTATGCTAGACCCCGTGCGTTATGGCCATTGCTGCCTTTGTCTCCCGCAAGCGTTTATCGCTGCAAACGCTGTCCTATGTGGCGACGGCGGTTGTTGTTGCGTTTATTGCTGGGCTGTCGTTTCTTGTCTCTAGTCATTTGAATACATTGGCTTATATAGCCGAGGAGTCGCGCTCAACCACTATTCCGCTGGCGTTGGAACAAAACGAGCGCACGCAGATAATCAAGCAGGTGGCGCTTTTATCGGATTTAATCGCCGGCAACCCCTCGGCGCAAGACCGGGCGCGCTCAACCCGCGATGCGCTGCGGCTGACCCGGCGGTTGCAGCAACGCAGCCAAGACGAACAGCGGCGGAAATTTCAGGATTTATCGCGCCAGCTGCAACGCCTGTCGGTTTTGGCGGACAAATGGTATCACCAGCGCGATGATATTACGGCACGGATGCTGGCGGCGGAAAAGATGGCAGAGCTGGTTGACCCGGGTCTTGCAAACATGCCGCTGGTGCGGCTGCGGGCGCGGCTGGCACTGGTTACAACATGGCGCAATACCGACCGGCTGAGCGCAGAGCAGGCGGCGTTTATGGCGCTGGTGGCGGAATTGCCGCTGCTGACGCAGGAGCGTTTTGGCGGTTATCAGAGCCTGTTTACCTTGCAGCAGGACAACGTGGCGCTCGAGGGGCAGATAAACCGCCTGACGCTGGAGATTCACCAGCAGCTGAATCTCGCCGCGCTAGAGCTTTCGGGCGATGCGGCGCTGGTGGCCAGCGACGCGGCGGCGGAAATTGCCCGGCGGGCGCGGGATTCTCGTTCGGCGGCGCTGATGGGGTTTGCGGTATTGGCCGGGGCGTTTTTTGCGGTGGGGGTGGCGCTGCGCCATGAGGTGGTGAAACCGGCGCTTTTGGCCGGTAACGCGCTGTTTAATCTGTCGCGCGGGAAGGAGCACAAGATTGTGTTGTCGCGCTCTGATTTGCGGGAGATTGATGCGATTAATCAGGCGGTGCGCCGCCTCGCGCAGGCGTTTACTGAGACAGAGGCCGCGAATGAGCGGCTCGTTGCCATGGCGCAGATGAAAACGGCCTTTACCAGCAGTGTGAGCCATGAGCTGCGCACGCCGCTGACCTCTATCCTCGGTTTTGTAAAACTTATCCGCAAAGATTTTGAGCGGTTTTTCTACCGTGCCACGGAAAAAGACGCGATTCCCTTTGAAAAAGCCAAGCGCGTTATGCACAATTTGGATGTGATTATTAAGGAAGGCGAGCGGCTGGGACAGCTTATCAACGACGTTTTGGACGTTGCGAAAATCGAATCGGGGCGGATGAGCTGGCGCGATCTACCCACCGACATTGCCGATGTGGTGCGCCGCACCGAACAGGCGATTCAGGGCGAATTTGCCCATAAGGCGCATGTGCGCCTCGTGGCGGAGATTGTTGGCACGCTGCCGGTGCTGAAACTGGACGCGGATAGATTACAGCAGGTGCTGCTGAATTTACTTCACAACAGCGCCAAATTCACCAGCCATGGTGAGGTGCGGATGACCGCGCGCGCCACCGAAACCCACGTCGCAATCGCGATTTCTGACACCGGCATGGGCATCAACGCCGATGAATTTGAGCGCATCTTTGAAAAATTTCAACAAAGCAGCGCAACGGAAAATATGACCGACAAGCCCCGCGGCACGGGGCTTGGCCTCGCGATTTGCAAGCAGATTGTAGAGCATTACGGCGGCCGGATTGAGGTCGCCTCCGAACTTGGCACCGGCAGCACGTTTACCGTGCTCCTGCCCCTTACTTTGATAACGACAGAAAGCCCGATCGATGCAACCGCCTAGTATACTGATAGTGGATGATGAGCCGTATATCCGCACGCTTTTGGAACAAACGCTTGAGGATTTAGAAGGCGCGGCGATGATTTACACGGCGGTGGATGGCCGCGATGGGTTGCAGCAGGCGCGGGTGCTGAAACCCCGCGTGATGTTCCTTGATATTATGATGCCGCATCTCGATGGGTTTGAGGTGTGCCGCCTGCTGCGCGAAGACCCGGCGCTGAATGAGACCGTTGTTGTGCTGCTGACCGCGCGGGGACAGGAAGTTGACCGGCAAAAGGGGCTGGAGGTGGGCGCGAATCTCTATATCACGAAGCCCTTTGACCCCGATGCGGTCTTGAGCCTGGCGCGGCAAGTTTTAGAGGAGGGGATTGCGTGAGCACGCCGCCACCAACCCTGCGCGATACCCAGCGCACCCGCGCCTTTGCCTATGTGCAGCGGCTGGTGAACCAGCTTATCGGCCATGAGCTATTGCCGGTTGAGACGCGGTTAGAACTGGAGAGTGATGCTTTAGTTTTGAGCGGTGAGTGGCTGGCGGCGGCGCTGCAACCTTTATTACAAGCACTTTTTGAAGCGAAGCTGGTTGAGCGGCAACTGGCCAGCGAGACGCTGCATCTCTACCGCGAAAGCGCGCTGGTTTTGAAAACGGCGCTGGCCTGCGCCGGAAGCGTGGAGCCATCGGCGATAGCGGAAAGCCTCGTGCGCGGCTATGCGGATCATGAGGTGGCGGCGGTGCTGAACCGGCACGGCACGGTGCTGGCGAGTGTGGGCACAGTGCCGCCGGCGCTGCTGAGCGAGCCTCTTTTGCGCCGTCCATCGGCGATTTATAACGATGCGCCGGGGCTGGAGGGGCGGCACGCGCTGGTGCAGCCGCTGGGCACGCGCGATGATTTTTACCTGCTGCTGGTGCAGCCGCCTTTCAAGCCATTTACCAGCGCGGAATTGACGCTCGCAACCACGCTGGGCAGCATTGCCGCCGCCGCGCTGGCCAATGCCTACCAGACGGCGGCGCAGCGCACGCTGTCGCGCTATCTGCCGCAGGCGGTGGTGCGGAAACTCTTGGAAGAGGATGAGGTGCGCCTCGGCGGGGTGGAGCAGACCGCAACCATCATGATTCTGGATATTCGGGGTTTTACGCCGCTGAGCGCGGAGCTGGGCGCGGCGGAGACGGTAACCTTGCTGAATCGGTTTTTTGCGGTGGTTGCGCCCTTGGTGCGGCGGTATGGCATTGTCGATAAATACCTTGGCGATGGGCTGCTGGGCGTCTGGGGTGTGCCGTTTGCTGACCCGCAGGATGCGGATCACGCGTTTGAGGCGGCGCAGGCAATTGTGCGCGGGGTGAAGGATTTCGCGCCGCAGCTGGCCATTGGTATTGGTCTTGCGCGGGGCAGGGTTATTTCCGGGAATATCGGGATACCAGAGCGGATGGATTACACGGTCATCGGCAGCCCGGTGAACGAGGCGGCGAAGTTGGAGGAAAAGACGAAGGTTTTAGGCCAGTCGGTGCTGCTGAGCGCGGCGCTGTTTGCGGCGCTGTCGGCAGAGAATCAGGGGCGATGTAGGGTGGTTGAGGGCATGGATTTTTACACCGCAGAGTAGATAAACCACAGAAAAGGAGCGCTCCCGCCCCGCCCCCCAGGCGGCTTCGCCGCCGGGCGGGAGCGCTGCGCCAGCGAGCTGGCGCTCTATACTCTTTCTGCGTACTGAGCGCGTATTCTACCCTCAATCTGTGCTGTATTCGCAACACCCCGCCCCGTTTACCGAATAAACACACCTTGAAAAGCATTTATTAACCATTGCCCGGACACGGTAAGCGCAAGAACAAGGAATGTGTCTATGCGTATAGGTTTAGGATATGTCGCCGTTGCGGCGTTGCTGTTCAGTGTTACCCATGCCGAGGCAGGCAGTGCGCCGGGTTGGTATGGCTCAGCACTCGTGGGGTATAATATTCAGCAGGATACCGAACTCAGCTTTGATGCGACAACCAAGGTTAAAACCGATTACAAACAGGGCTGGATTTACGGCGCGGCGTTAGGCCGGGAATGGGGGCCGGTGTGGTTTTTGGGCGCGGTGCGCAATGAGTATGAAATCAGCATCCGCGAAAGCCTTGTTAATACCCATAAAGTGGGCGGCGCAACGCTGACCGGCTCTGAAGGTAATATTGTCTCAACCAGCGGCATGGTGAATCTGTATAACGATTTTGAAACCGATACCCGCTGGATTCCCTATATCGGCTTTGGCGCGGGGTTTTCTGAGGTGAAATTCAAGAATTTCCGCACCCAGGGACTCGGCACGGTGTTAAACGATGATGACCTTGTGTTTGCCTATCAGGGTATGGCCGGGGCGACGTATGCGCTGACCAATCATATCAGCATCGCCGCCGAATACCGCTATTTCGCAACGGAAAAGCCGTCGCTGACCTCAGAGGCGAACTTCACCGCGCCGGTTGAATACAACAGCCATGGGCTGCTGGCGCGGCTGAACGTGCGGTTTTAACCAAGCGCGCTCTTGCCGGATTGCGGCTGCGCAGTCTAAGAACGCCCTATGAAACGTGTTTTTGCGCTGGGAAATTTTGATGGGGTGCATTGCGGTCACAACGCGGTGTTGGCGGAGCTGCGCGCCCTTGCGGCGGAGCATGACGCCGCGCCGTGCGTGATAACCTTCAGCCCGCATCCCCGCCGGGTGCTTTATCCCGATGCGCCGCCGTTTCAACTCGTGGATGAATACGACAAAGAACAGCTGTTACACGCCGCCGGGATTGCCGAAGTGGTCGTTCTGGCGTTTACGCCCGCGCTCGCGGCGTTAGAGCCGGAAGATTTTTTAGAGCAGAAGATTTTTTCCCTTAAGGATGTGGTCGGCATAGTCGTGGGTGATGATTTCGCCTTTGGCGCGAAGCGGCGCGGCAATGTGGCGCTGCTGCAGCGTGTCTGTGCGGCGCGGGGCGTTTCGTGCGTTGTGGTCAGCGGGGCAGCCGCGCCCACCGGTGCGCGCTATGGCAGCAGCGCCATTCGCGCCGCGCTTTTCGAGGGAATGGTGGAAACCGCAACGGCGCTGCTAGGGCGGCCATGGGCGATTAGCGGCACGGTGGAGCCGGGCGACGGAGCCGGGCGGGGGCTTGGTTTTCCCACCGCCAATATTGCGCTGGGGGAGTATACCCGCCCGCGTTTTGGGGTCTATGCCGTGCGCGTGGGCGAACTGCGCGGCGTTGCGAATATTGGCGTTAAGCCAACCATCGGCGGGATGCGCGAGCCGGTTTTAGAGGTGCATCTGTTTGATGTGGAGGCGGATTTGTATGGGAAAAGGTTGTCGGTTGAGCTTTTGAAATTTATTCGGCCGGAGATGAAGTTTTCAGGGGTAGAGGCGTTGAAGGCGCAGATTGGTGAGGATGCTCAGGCGGCGAGGGCGATAATCAAGAGTTAACTTCTATGCCCGTAACTTTGCTACAGTCATGCTGAAGATGAAGCTCGTCGCAGTTTGGATTGGCGGTTTAAATTTGGTGTCTCAGTATAAGGATATTACAAGTTTAGAACTTAGGCTTTATCGAGAAGCAGGCTCTGGTGCTTAAAAATGCTTTTTTGCAAATGCTCTGCCGGAGGCACTTTTGAGATATGTTTCAAATTTATCCGCTTTAGCATGATCGGAAAAAGCAATATAGCCTTCTAGGCTCCAGGGAACAAATTTCTTTGTATAAGCAGATTCACCTCTGTTATGCTCGCTCACACGCTTTTTAAGATCAATGGTACAACCGACGTAATAGCGATCTGGGTAGGATTCGCTTTGTAGCATGTATACATATTTCATCTAGTCAGCCTTCGCCCTTCGGGCTTCGTCTTGACATCCGCTTCGCACGCTCCGGCCTATATTGGGTTACACCCAATCACGCCGTAGCTATATTTTGGCTTTGCCAAAATCAGCGAAGGCGGATGGTCGGGGTGGAGGGATTCGAACCCCCGACCCTCTGGTCCCAAACCAGATGCGCTAGCCAGGCTGCGCTACACCCCGAAGGGAGGCTTGTAGCAGAGCCTTTTACTTAAAACAAGTCTTTGACGCGTTGCCACAAAGAATCTTCGGGCGGGTTAATCGTGGCGGTTTGGCTGGTATCGACCGGAAGGTTGTCTTTTTTGGCCGTCCGCACGCGTTCGGCCTCTGCGCCCGCATCAACCACTGGGTCTGCGCCCGTGCCCTTGGCGGGGAGGAGGGCGTCAATCGGCTGGGTTTTCGCTTGCGCTCGGGCGGCGTTCTCCGCATCCAACGCGGCGCGGATATCAGGGTTTACGCCCACAGCGCCGGTTTGTTGTAGCAAGAAGGCCTCTGCCGGGGAGGCGGCGGCGGCCGGGTCAATCGCCGGGGCGGCAAGCGGTCTGCCGCTGGCATTCAGCAGGGCGCTGCGGGCTTGCACTTGGCTGCTTTGCTCTTGCGGGCGCGGCGCACCGGGGCGCGGCGGGCGCAAATCATAGGACGGCGGCACCGACAGCGGCGCGCGCGTTACCACCTGAAATTCATCAGGCGCATTGCGATCAAGCCCGATGGCCTGGCGGATATCCCCGCCGCACGCGGTCAGGGCACATAATAACGAAAGAGCGGTGAGACGGCGCATGCCTTAGTCCCCTTTTACAGTCTTATGCCGCTTTTGCTCGCGAAACGTCAAGAGCAGCAACACAGCAACCCCGCAAACAATGCTGGCATCGGCGATGTTAAACGCCGGGTAATGCCAGCCGCCAATGTGAAAATCAAAAAAATCAAACACCGCATGAAAGCGCAGGCGGTCAACCACATTGCCGAGCGCGCCGCCGATAATCGCGCCGTAACACAGCGCGTGTGAGCGGTCGGGCGCTTTGAGGAGCCAGGCAAATACCACCGAGCTTATCACCAGCGCAACCAAAATCAGCGCATAGACCTGTGTCTCATCGCCCGCTTTAAACATCCCAAAGCTAACCCCGCGATTCCACACCGGGGTGAGATTGAAAAAACTGGTCAGCACAATTTGCCGGGGCGGGTTTTGAATCAGATCAAAGATGAGGTGTTTGCTGATCTGGTCAGCAATGAACAGGCAGAGGGCAAAGAACAGCCCGGTTAGCAGGCGTTTTTTTTGTTCAGGCGGCATGGGGTGCTCCGGTTACCGCATCCGTGCAGCGGTCACAAAGCTCAGGATGGGCGGGGTTTTTACCCACGGTTTTTACCTGCCAGCAGCGCGGGCATTTGTGGCCGTCTGCAAGGCTTACGGCGGCGTCCGCCGCGCCGGTGTAGTGTACCGTAGCTTTCGAGACAATTAGCAGCTCTGCCCAATCAAAGCGGCTGAACAGCGGCTTTTGTTCGGGGGTAAAGGAAAGCGCAATCTGCGCTTGCAGGCTGGAGCCGATGGTTTTTGCCGCCCGTGCTTTTTCAAGTTGGGCATTGGCATCGGTGCGGGCTTGGCGCAATTGCTCTAGCTCTGCCCGCGCTGCGGCTGTGTCGCCTTCGGGCGCATCCGGCCAGTGTTGTTCATGGATGCTGCCGGGGCGGTTCATGCTGTGCCAGACTTCCTCAGCCGTGAACGGCAACACCGGGGCAAGCCAGCGCGTCAGGCACTCAAGAATCTCAGCAAAAAGGCCGCGTGCCGCCCGGCGGCGCAGGCTGTGCGGCGCATCGCAGTAGAGCGCGTCTTTGCGCACATCAAAGTAAAACGCCGACAGCGTGTTATTACAAAAATGATAGAGTTCCTCATAAAAGGCGCGGAATTCATAGGCGGCGGCGGCTTTGTGCGCGCGTTGTTTGAGATGGGTTAGCTCGGCGCGGATGAGCTGTTCGAGCGCGGGTTCCGTCTCGCCCGGCTTCAGGGATTCGGCTTTCGCATCATAGCCGCTGAGTGCCCCCAAGAGATAGCGCAGCGTGTTGCGCAGCTTGCGGTACATCTCGGCGGTTTGCTCAACGATATTTTTGCCAATGCGCACATCGTCGTAATAGTCTTGCGTCAGCACCCACAGGCGCAGAATATCCGCGCCGTATTTATCCAAAATCTCCTGCGGCGCAACCACATTGCCGAGGGATTTCGACATCTTGCGCCCTTGCTCATCCAGCACAAAACCGTGGGTGAGCACGTTTTTATAAGGCGCTGCGCCGCGTGTGCCGATGGCCTCTAACAAGGAGGATTGAAACCAGCCCCGGTGCTGGTCTGAGCCTTCGAGATAGAGATCGGCTGGCCAGCGGGTTAAGCCCTGCCAGTCGGGTTTATACGGCTTATCCAGCACAAAGGCGTGTGTGCTGCCGGAATCAAACCAGACGTCCAAAATGTCGGTGACTTTTTCATAGTCGGCGGGGTTGTAAGCCGTGCCGCTCAGCCAATGCGCCGCGTCTTTTTCATACCAGATATCACAGCCGTGGGTGGTTATCGCGGCGGCGATTTTCTCTAACACCGCTGCATCGCGGATGACATGCCCGGTTTCCCGGTGGGTCAGCAGCGCAATCGGCACGCCCCAGGCACGCTGGCGCGAGATGCACCAATCCGGGCGGCCTTCCACCATGCTGGTGATGCGGTTTTTGCCGGCGGCGGGGTGGAAGGTGATGCGGTTGAGGGCGTCGAGGGCTTGTGCGCGGATGCCGGTGTTATCCGGGGCGTCCATCTTGATAAACCACTGCGGCGTTGCGAGGTATATCAGCGGCTTTTTCGAACGCCAGGAATGGGGGTAGGAGTGGGTGAAGGTGCTGGAATGCACCAGCGCGTTGTTGGCTTTCAGGGCATCGAGAATCGCGGTTGTGGTGGATTCTTTAAAAATGTGCATCCCGGCGAAGAGGGGAACAGAGCTTTTATAGGTGCCGTCTTTGTTGAGGATTTGCGGGAAATCGTAGGAGTGCAAAAAGCTTTCTTTGGCAACTTTAAAGTCATCCTCGCCGTGCGCCGGGGCGATGTGGACAAAGCCGGTTCCGGCATCATCCGTGACGAAGTCGGCATGATAGAGTCGCCGTCTTCTGTTGCTATCTTGTGGAAGCGGTGCATGGGCATAAAGCCCGCCTGCATATTGAGGTAAACTATTCCCATCATTAATTTTATTTTCCTCATAATCATAGAGGCTGGGCGTGATTCGTCTTATATTCTTAATGTGACGAAAAGAAGTGAACCCGCATTTATTAGCCACAACTTCATGCATCTTGTCTGCTATAATGAAGCGTTCGCCGTCCGCTTCGATCAAAGAATAGTAAAGTTCTTCATTGTAGGCAATTGCTGCATTTGCCGGCAGCGTCCAAGGCGTTGTTGTCCATATCAGAAAAAATGCGCCCTCTAAATCGGGATCTTGATTGCCGTGTTGACCAACAGGGAATTTAACATACACCTCAGTGCTCTGCTTCTCCTGATACTCAACCTCTGCCTCCGCCAGCGCCGTTTGCTCCACCACGCTCCACAGCACGGGTTTGAAACCCTGATACACCGCGCCGCTCTCAACCAAGGTGTGCAGCTCCCGCACAATCTGGCCTTCGGCCGGGAAATCCATGGTTAAATACGGCGCATCCCACAGACCGCTGACCCCCAGCCGTTGAAACTCTCCCCGTTGAATCTCCACCCATTTTCGCGCGTAATCGCGGCATTGCTGGCGAAATTCGAGCAGCGGCACATCGTCTTTATTCAGCTTTTTCGCCCGGTATTCTTCCTCAATCTTCCATTCAATGGGCAGGCCATGACAATCCCAGCCGGGGATATAGGCAACGCGCCGCCCCAACATCCTTTGGGTGCGGGTGATAACATCTTTGAGGATTTTATTGAGTGCATGGCCGATGTGCAGATTGCCGTTGGCATACGGGGGGCCGTCGTGCAGCACAAAGGGCGCACCTCTCGGGTTGGCCGCCGCAAGGCGCGCATCCAGCCCGGCTGCCTGCCAGCCGCGCAGGGTTTCTGGCTCTTTTTGCGGCAAATTGGCGCGCATCGGAAAATCGGTTGCGGGCAGGAAAACGGTGTCTTTATAGTCGGTCATGATACGATAGCTCTACTGGATGGGGCGGCGGTTTGTCTATACTGGGCAGCGCGGCGGCAAAACCGCACGCTTGTTTAGACTTTTTTCATAGGCTAGGGCTAGGGGTGAGAGCGTATAAAAAGAGTCTTATGCGAGCAGCACCAAAGAGCGCCAACCCGCAGAAAATCGCCGTGGTGATTCCGGCGTATAAAGTTGCGCGGCAGCTGGAAGCGGTGCTCACGGCTATCCCTGATTTTGTGGATGCAATCTATGTGGTGGATGATTGCTGCCCTGAGGATAGCGGGGCTGTTGCGGAGCGACTCAAACCGCAAGACCCGCGCATTACCCTTATTCGGCATGCCGAAAATCAAGGCGTGGGCGGGGCGATGCTGTCGGGGTATCAGCGCGCCCTTGATGATGGCTGTCATATCATTGTCAAGATAGACGGCGACGGGCAAATGAACCCTGAACTATTAAAGGATTTTGTTCTGCCCATTGTGCGCGGCGAGGCCGATTACACCAAGGGCAATCGTTTTCACACCCTGGATTTTCTCTCTATCATGCCGCGCCGGCGGCTTTTGGGTAATCTTATTCTCTCGTTTATGACCAAGATGTCATCGGGGTATTGGAGTGTGTTTGATCCCACCAACGGCTATACTTGTATTAGTTCAGCCGCGCTGCGCCTCATTCCCTTTGATAAGATGAGCCGCCGCTATTTTTTTGAATCGGACATGCTGTTTCGGCTTAATATTGTGCGGGCGGTTGTTGCGGATGTGCCGATGGACGCTCTTTACGCCGATGAGCAAAGTAGTTTGCGTGTTCGGCACAACATCATACCGTTTTTCAAAGGGCATTGCCGGAATTTTTATAAGCGTATTGTCTATAACTATTTCCTGCGCAATTTTTCGGTGGCGTCGTTGCAGTTATTGATGGGGATGACGCTGTTGTTCTTTGGGTTGATTTTTGGTCTGTATCATTGGGCGGACAGCTCGTACACGGGTGTGCCCGCAACATCGGGCACGGTGATGATTGCCGCGCTCAGTATTCTTGTGGGGATACAGATGCTGCTGGGGTTTGTGAATTATGATGTGGCGAATCAGCCGGATAAGCCTTTGAGCCAAATGGAGAGCGGGGAATGAGCACGGAACCGCTTGCCGGGCGTTGGCATAACAAAACATGGTTTTCAATCGCTGCCGTGTATGCGGCCTTGATAATCGGGCTGTGCCTACTTGTCGGCGGAACGTTTTTCTCGCCGGATAGTTGGCTGTATTATGATTTATCGAAGACATTTTTAACGGGCGATATTTATCAGACAAAAAACCAGTTTTACTATTTTTCGGAAACGCATTCGGCAACGTTTCCTTTCGGCGTTCCCTTCTTGATAGCCGCCGTTAACAGCATCGCTGGGGATTATCCCTATACTGGGCAATGGCTGAACGCGCTGGCGGCTATGTGGGGTTTGTTGTTATTGGTTGAAATTGGCCGCCGCGTTGAGATGCCGGACATAGCCATCTTACTTTTGTTTACAACTATTTTCTGTTCCATTCCCTTTATTGATGAAATTCTGAGCGGGCGTTCCATCACTATCGCCATCGCCCTATGGCTTGCGGCGTTGTGGGCATTTTTGCAAAAACGTACTTTCAGCGCCGGGCTGGCTTTAGGTCTTGCGGCTTTATGCCGGTTTGATTTTACCATTATGGGGCTACTAACTATCGCCGGGATGCAAATAATCAGCAGGGATAAGCTTGTTTTGCGGATGGCCGCTGGGTTTATTTTAGGAAAAACACCCTGGATCATCTATAGCCTCTTAAATTTTGGAACCTTTTGGGTTTCCGTTCAAAGCTGGGTTGCGCTTGCCGCGCCGCTGCATTTTGTGGTCGATTTTCCGCCCCATGCACGCGAGACGCTGTTCACGCACCCGCTGCAATGGACGGTTCGCGTCTTGGAATCAGTCTATGTTATTGCTGCCAACTTTATATTTGACGTTCAGAGGATGCTCATCTTTGTACCCCTGTTTGTGCTTATCCTTCGCAGCGAGAAATTAATACTAAACAAAGTCGAAGCGCTAACATTCATAATGCTATGGCTACTCAGCTTTACTGGACTTGCCGTATCCGGATTTTTTTTATTGGGCTTTGCCGATGAGCGTTATTTTCTATTCAACTATTTTGTTCTGCTTTTGTTAATTTTGATTCAGTTTGGGCATGTGCCTTTAGTGAAGAAGGCAGCGCTTTGGCTTAGCGGCGCTAAAGTTTTGACATTGTTTGTCTTTGTTGCCGGGACGGTTGCCTTAAATACAGACCGGCACAATCAAGCAGATGATTTTACCGGTAAATTGCGGATAGTAGAGCAGTGTCATTTACAAAATCCCTCAGCGATGATGATTATTGAGAATGCGTCTTTAGCGGCGCAATACGGCGCGCAGAGTGGCTTACCCACGCGCTTAATTCCGTCAAACTGGCAAACACTGGACAGCGCGACAAAACAACTGTTTCATGCGCGTTATAACCCGCTTTTCTTTGCACCAGACGCGCTTTTCCTCGGCGAAACATTAGATTGCGCATTGCTGTATAGCCGCTTGCCGGATTAGCAATCGGCTCCTTGTTACGCGGAATCCGCGTTGCACTTAATCTAGAAAAAACTGCCATGTCGCCAGCGGCAATAGATCAGCCAATAAAAATCCGTTCAGCGAACCTATCAGTGGACTTAAACGCCATCGCGCCATCCCATAAGGGTTAAGTAGCCAGCAAAAAACCCCATCGCCGATAGAGAAACAACCAGCTTGGCCGGCGAAAGGGCAACCAGCGCACGCTGGCGTTGCGGTGCGAATAAAAGCAGTAATGGTAAAACGGGGAACAGATAGCGCCCTTGAAAGCCGTGAATAAGGGGTTCCTGATATGCCGTCCAATGCACATATAAAAGTGTTAAGTTAAAGAGTAGTGTTCCCGAAAAAATACCAGCCCCAAGCAATTTTGAAAGCAAGGAGTAACCCGCCTTCTGGCTGTTTTCCTGCGCACTCAAAAGCAGCAATCCCATTAAAGCCGCCATAACCGCAAACACAGGAAGCGGAGCGGGCACGGCTATTGTCAGCGAAGAAATCATCTCACGCAGATGCTTGAAGGCGAAATCAGTGAGGAAAAGCGTTCTCGCGACTATCGCAATATAGTCCAACGGATTATTAAGGATAAACCTCAACTGATCCCCTGGGATGGCTAACCCGCTGCCTGTTTGATACGATGCAGTATCCGTAAAATACATAAACTTAACATACAAAAGCCAAGCAAGCATGGCGGTAATGCCGGGGATAACAATGAAGGCTATAGCCAATAGCCGTTGTTTAACAGACGAGAAACGTATGCCCGGGATTGCAAAGGCAAACAGCGGCAACAGCACATAACCACTTTTCATTTGTGCCAGTACAAAAGCAAGGAATGCGAGAGAAAAGAGAGTTTGCCGCGGTAATCTGTCCGTTTTAAGTGATTCGCGCAGCACGAGCGCAATAAATAGGAACGCGACCGCGTTCGTTAGCTGATCCGCATTCAACGTGCTTCGCGTGTAAACCATGGCAGGCAGCAAGGCCAGCGCGCATAAAAGATAGCGATGCGACGGCATGATGCGAATGGCAAGTGCGGTTAGGAAAATTGCCGCAACCATCCCCGACAGCCGCGCTATGTTTAAGAGCTCCATTGGCGTTGCGTTAACCAGCAAACCGATGCGCATTGAGGCACTCTGCACGACATAGGTAATCGGGCTATAAACGGCAA
Organism: Alphaproteobacteria bacterium; assembly: GCA_021297975.1. Classification (GTDB taxonomy): domain Bacteria; phylum Pseudomonadota; class Alphaproteobacteria; order JAJTHO01; family JAJTHO01; genus JAJTHO01. The sequence goes on along the minus strand of JAJTHO010000050.1, from coordinate 2,004 downwards.
GAAAATTGGGATTTAGCTCTTTTTCAACTGCAGGATCGAGCGCTATTGCTGATACGTTTGTTAGGTACGTTTGTGTGCTAATACTGGCAGATGGGTCTGAAGAAGATTCTAAGTGTGCACGTTCAAAAGCCTCAAAAACATTTAATGCATTAATGATGCCGCCAGCAACTTGAACAGGTTCCATTAAAAAGCCGCCGTGTGAAATGCTGATAGCACGGCGAAAATGACGCCCTTCATCGTTGCCTAAAAATGCAGGCACAAGAACGGCATAAACAACTCCAAACAACAAGGCCAGAACACAAAAAAGATACTCTGGCTGCTGTAAAAGTTTGAGGGTACTAATCCTTCGCCCGTTCAACATACGTCCCGTCTGCTGTATTGACCACCACCCTCGTGCCGCTGGCGATGTGGGGCGGAACAAGAATGCGCTCACCGTTGCTGAGCTTGGCCGGTTTAAAGCTGCTGCTGGCTGTTTGGCCTTTGACGACGGGTTCGGCCTCAACGATTTCTAAGACAACGGTATCGGGCAGGGACACGGCAATGGTTTTGCCCTCATAGGACTGAATTTTTACAATGGTATTTTCCAAGAGGTAGGGCAGGCTATCGCCGATGATGTCGCCCGGCATGCTGATTTGCTCAAAGGTTGTTTGGTGCATGAAAGTGAGCATGTCGCCTTCGGCATAGAGGAATTGGTATTCATCTTCATCCAGCTGCACTTTTTCCACTGCTTCCTGACTGCGCAGGCGCTCGTTGGTTTTTGTTGTGCCGACGAGTGCCTTCAACTCGGCCTGAACAAACGCGCCGCCCTTACCCGGCTGAACGTGTTCGCGTTTTGTGACAACCCACAGGCGGTTGTTGAGATCTAGAACATGCCCGACGCGAATATCATTAGCCAAAATTTTCATAAACGTGCCTTATCCATTATAGTCTTAAAGTCGTGCGCTGCTGTGATTGCGCCGTTTGGGTGTTGCCACACCCCCGCCGTCACCGCCAGCATATCGGCTCCATGTGCCAGTAGCGCGCCCGCGTTGTCAACGGTGATACCGCCGATGGCAACAAGGATTTTGCCGGGGAAGCGCTGTTTTGCGGCGGTTAGGAGTTCGGGTGCGGGGCGGGTTTTGGCGGTTTTGGTTGTTGTGTCGAAAAACGCGCCAAAGGCGAGGTAATCTGCGCCTTCGGCTACAGCCACTGAGGCTGTTTCTAGGTTGTCATAACATGATGCGCCAAGGATTTTACCCGTCCCCAGTGCGGCGCGTGCCTCGTTAAGCGGCATATCGTCGCTGCCCACATGCGCGCCGTCTAATTGCAGCGTAGCCGCCAGCGCGGGGCTATCGTTTAGGATAAGTTTTACGTTGGCGCGTGCGCAGAGCGGCTGTATAGCGCGGGCATAGACGATGATATCAGCCTCTGCCGTGTCTTTCAGGCGCAGTTGCAGCCAGGAAACCGCGCCGGTTTCTAAAACCGCAGCGAGCGCCGATGGCGTTAAGGAGCGCGCCGCATCGGGCGGGGTCAGTAAATACAACATAAAAACACTGTATCCGTTCTTGACGCCGCCGCAATTGCGCTTTTTAATGCGTGTCCTGATTTGAAAGGGATTATCATGGCAGTGAAGGTAGCAATTAACGGTTTTGGGCGGATTGGTCGCCTTGTTTTTCGCGCATTGGTCGAGTCTGGCCGCACCGATATCGAGGTTGTGGCAATTAACGATCTGGATTCGGTGGAAACATCCGCCTACCTGCTGCAGTATGATTCGGTGCATGGCCGGTTGCCGGTATCGGTGAAAACCGAAGGTTCCGCGCTGATTGTGGGCGGGAAAAAAGTGGCCTTCACGGCTGAGGCGAACCCGGAAAAGCTGCCTTGGGCGGCGAACGGGGTGGATATCGTGCCCGAATGTACTGGGCGCTTCACCGATAAAGCCAGCGCGTCAAAACACCTCACCGCCGGGGCAAAGAAAGTTATCGTCTCCGCTCCGGCTGATGGCGTTGATTTGACGGTTGTGTACGG
>JAJTHO010000076.1 GCA_021297975.1 Alphaproteobacteria bacterium | reverse complement strand
GAGCGCGATACGATCGGCATCGCGGCCAGTAAATTCCAGATAGCGGATGGTTTCTTCGTCAATCGGGAAAAAGCCGCAGGTTGCGCCGTATTCCGGCGCCATGTTGGCAATCGTTGCCCGGTCGGCAAGGGTCAGCGTATCAAGACCGCTGCCATAAAATTCCACAAATTTATTCACGACGCCTTTTTTGCGCAGCATCTGCGTCACGGTCAGCACCAAATCGGTTGCCGTTGCGCCTTCGGGCAGCTTACCGGTGACTTTAAAGCCGATGACTTCCGGTATCAACATGGCGGTCGGTTGCCCCAACATGCAGGCCTCTGCCTCAATCCCGCCAACGCCCCAGCCGAGAACAGCCAGACCGTTAACCATCGTGGTGTGGGAATCGGTTCCAACGAGGGTATCCGGGTACGCAACCGTTTCGCCGCCGTCTTCTTTTGTCCAGACAACCTGCGCCAGATATTCAACGTTTACTTGGTGGCAAATGCCGGTTCCGGGCGGAACAACGCGGAAGTTGTTGAACGCGCCTTGACCCCAACGCAGGAATTCATACCGTTCCTGGTTGCGTTCAAATTCGATTTTGACGTTTTCATCGAGGGCGGTGCGCTTGGCATACACATCAACACTTACAGAGTGGTCAATCACGAGGTCAACAGGCGATAACGGGTTAATTTTCTGAACATCGCCGCCCATTTTGGCCATGGCGTCGCGCATGGCGGTGAGGTCAACAACCGCCGGAACGCCTGTAAAATCCTGCATCAAAACCCGTGCGGGGCGGTAAGCAATTTCTTTATCGGATTTTTTGCTAGAGAGCCATTCAACCATGCCCTTGATATCGTTTTTAGAAACCGTGCGGTCATCTTCGTTGCGCAGCAGGTTTTCGAGCAGCACTTTAAGGGAATACGGCAAGCGGGAAATATCACCGAGGCCATTTTTTGCCGCATCGGGCAGGCTGTAATACGTATAGGTTTTGCCGGCGGCGGTAAGGGTTTTCTTGGCTTTGAAACTGTCTACACTGGTCACTGCGTATTCTCCTTGGTGCTTTGAATGCTCTGTAATACAAGCCCAATCGTTAGCAAAGAGTAAAAATGCATTCAGACACACCTTTTATTTCTCTTGAGGCGCTAAAGATTAAGCGCGGCGGGCGGCTTTTGGCGCATGGCATACAGATGTGTGTGAAAAGCGGCATGGTGGTGTGGCTTAAAGGTACGAATGGCGCGGGAAAAACAACGCTTTTGGAAACGCTGGCCGGGTTATTGCCGGGGGCAGGGGGCGACAGGCGGCAAACGTGTTACATTCCCGCTGCGCCGCTGGCGTGGCAACCGTTTTGCGTCGGCGAGTTAGTACGGCATTGGCAGGCATTGTATCCGGGGGCTGCGCCAGACGCTGCGCATCCGCTTGCCGCGCTTGTGGATAGGACAGCATGGCAAGACCGCGCGTTTAAAAGGTTATCATCGGGTCAACAGCAGCGGCTGGCGCTACAAGAGCTGCTCTATAAAGCCGCGCCGGTTTGGCTTTTGGATGAGCCGTTCGCAAGTCTTGATGCCGCTGCGGCTGAGCAGCTCAGCAGCGCCATACGCTTTCATGCGGCGCATGGCGGCGCGGTGGTGCTCACCAGTCATCAAGAAATTGATTGTTCAACGGTGCAACTTAATCTGAATGATTTTAAAGTGCAGCAAGCGTTCATTCAACAAAATGAGGCGATGTGGTGAGTGTGTCTTCACAAAGTCTACGCGTTCTAACCTTGCTGCGGGGTTTATCGCGCCTGTCGCTTGCGCCGTTCTTGCCGCCGCTCACGCTGTTCACCTTCCTCGCATTGCTGTCGTATCTTGCACCGATGTTGCCGTTCAGCACCGCGCTGTGCCTGACCGTTTTTTTAGTGGCAACGCTGGCTTGTCATGACGGTGAGGCTATAACGCGCCGGGCGCTCTTGAGCCGCTGGGCGCTGGCGGGGGTATCGTGGCCGGGAATGGGGCTGCTCTGTGTGTTGGTTCAGCTGCTTACGTGGGCACTGCCGCTGCTTCTCGCGGGGATGCTTGGGAAACTGCTGCTGTATAGCGCGGACAGCATGACGGCGCTGCATGCTTTAAGCATCGCGCTGCCGCTGCTCCTTGCCGTTGCCGCGCTCGCGGCGCTGCTGCAGGCGCTGCTGCATCATCAGGGCATGGAAGCGGCGTTGGGGATGATAATCCTGCTGCCGCTGCTGGTGCCGTTGTTTCTGTTTGCAGGCGGCGCAGCGCAGGACACCAGCGCGCTGTGGTTTTTATGGGGACAGGCGCTGCTTTGGTGTGCGCTGAGTCCGTGGCTAACCGGGCTGTGTTGGCGGGTGCAGCTGCGCGAGGCTTAGTTTTTCTTCGCCAATCTTGCCAGCGTCCTTAACCGCAGAGCATTCAACCGAATAAAACCAGCCGCATCGTTATGATCATACGTCGCACCTTCTTCAAAGGTTGCCAGCGCCTGACTATACAACGAAAACGCCGATTTCCGCCCGGTCACAATCGCGTTGCCTTTATAGAGTTTGAGCCGCGCCGTGCCGGTGACATTGCCTTGGGTGCTGTCGATGGCGGCCTGCAAGGCAAGGCGCTCCGGCGCAAACCAAAAGCCGTTATAAATCAATTCAGCATAGCGCGGCATCAGCTCATCTTTCAAATGCGCCGCGCCCCGGTCGAGCGTGATAGACTCCAGCGCCCGCCGCGCCGCCAGCCAAATGGTGCCCCCCGGCGTCTCATAAATCCCGCGTGATTTAATGCCGACAAAACGGTTCTCGACTAAATCCAAGCGGCCAATGCCGTGTTTGCCGCCCAGCTCATTGAGTTTGGTCAAAACTCCCGCCGGGCTAAGACGCTGGCCGTTTACCGCCACCGGATCGCCGCGCTCAAATTCAACGGTCACTTCCTCGGCTTTATCGGGCGCTTGCTCCGGGCTGACCGAGCGCAAAAACATGCTGTCATCGGGCGCAACCCATGGGTCTTCGAGGGCTTTGCCTTCAAAGGAAGTGTGCAGCAAATTGGCATCGATAGAGTAGGGCGCCTCGCCGTATTTGTCTTTCGCAACCGGGATTTGATGCTGTTCGGCATAGGCAATCAACTTCTGGCGCGACAGCAAATCCCATTCCCGCCACGGCGCAATAATCTTGATTTCCGGGTTCAGCGCGAGGTAGGTCAGCTCAAAGCGCACCTGGTCATTCCCCTTGCCTGTTGCGCCGTGGGCAACAGCATCCGCGCCGGTTTTTGCGGCAATTTCAATCTGGCGTTTCGCAATCAGTGGGCGGGCGATGGACGTTCCGAGGAGGTACAGCCCCTCATACAGCGCATTCGCGCGAAACATCGGAAACACATAATCGCGCACGAAATCTTCGCGTAAATCCTCAATAAAAATGTCTTTAACACCGAACATCTCGGCTTTTTTGCGCGCAGGTTCCAATTCCTCGCCTTGGCCTAAATCGGCAGTAAACGTAACGACTTCAGCGTCGTATTTATCCTGCAGCCACTTTAAAATAACCGAGGTATCCAGCCCGCCGGAATACGCCAGCACTACTTTTAATTTCTTTGCCATAAAACCCCTGGTTCGCCTAGGCGGCGGTTTGTTTCAGGCGCTTTACCCGGCGATTAATGGTTGCTGATTTTTCCTCGATTGTGCGCTGCAAATCATAATCCATTTGCAAGCTTAACCAAAAACCAGGGGTCATGCTAAAAAAACGAGAGAGCATAACATCCATTTCCGCCGTGATAGAACGCTTGCCGCGAACAATATTGCCAATCGCGGTGGCGTCAACCCCCAAATCAGAGGCAAGGCGATAGCGGGTGATGGCGAAGTCGGTCAGCCAATCGCCAAGAATTTCGCCGGGATGAACAACAGGAAAGGTTTTTTTTACAGGCATAAAATCTCCTAATGATAATCAACAATTTCAACGTCATGTGCGTCGCCCTGTGACCAGCGAAAACAAATTCGCCACTGGCCATTGATGCGAATGCTATATTGCCCCGCGCGGTTGCCCGATAATTTTTCCAAATGATTAGAAGGCGGTATGCGTAAATCCTCCACAGACTTTATGTGGTTAATTTCTAACAGTTTCTTATACGCCCGCCGTTGAATATCGGTGGGCAATTTTTTTATAAAGCATCGCTCAAACAGCTTTGCTGTGTCTTTGCAGGCAAAAGAGCGAATCATAACAAATAATAACGTATAAAACTAATAGTGTCAAGCGCCATTATACAATATTTCCCATCACAATACCTTGCCACCCGCTTTGCTGAGCGGTACAACTGCACCCATGAAGCGCCCAACAAACGACAGCAAAACCGCGCCAGCCCTAGAATTTAACAACGTCCGCTATTATTATCCGGGCGGGACGGATGTGTTACGCAACGTTAATTTCAGTCTTCCGACCGGAAGTTTCACCTATGTGCGCGGCGAATCGGGCGCGGGGAAATCAACCCTGCTGAAACTCGCGTATTTTGGCTTGAATCCGTCGCAAGGGCGGCTGTTTATTTTTGGCAAGAATGTGGCGTATTGCTCAAGGCCGCAAATTGTGGCGCTGCGGCGGCATATTGGGCTGATATTTCAGGACTTTCGTTTGTTGCCGCATTTAACGGCGGAGGAAAACGTTGCTTTGCCGCTGATTGTCAGCGGCCAGTATAATAAGACAACCGCGAAGCGGGTGTTAGAACTCCTCGATTGGGTCGGGCTGTCACACCGGTTGCAAGCCAATCCCTACACCATGTCCGGCGGTGAGCAGCAGCGCCTGGCGATTGCGCGCGCGGTTATTTGTCGTCCGCGTTTGCTTATTGCCGATGAGCCAACCGGCAACGTGGATGATAAAATGGCAACCCGTATTATGTATCTTTTTGAAGAGCTTAGCAAATCCGGCACAACAATCCTCTTTGCAACCCACCATGACACGCTCGTCAAAGCCTTCCCGCATCGCCAACTGTGGCTGAGGGACGGCACAACCCACTTAACCGATGAAGGCGCACCCGATGATTCCCGCTCGCTCGCTGCTGCTATCTGATCCGGCGGCAAACCGCGCACTGGCGCTGCTTGTTGGCGTTCTGGTGTTTTTGTTTATGCTGTGTTTGCTCGCGGTTGGGCTTGTCTATGATGCCAGCCAGCGGATGAACAGAGCCGCGCAAACTTCATGGGTTGTGATTGCGCCGGCGGATACAGCGCGGAATAATCAGGTTTTAGAGGTGCTTAACGCAACACGCGGACTTGAAAGCGTTACGGTGCTGGATGCAAACGCTAAGGCGCAATTGCTCGCGCGTTGGCTGGCTGCGCCGCCGGAAGGAGCAGACTTGCCGCTGGTTATTGATATTCGTGTTCAGAGCCTTGATGCGGTGGATAGTAAGAATCTGCAAGAACGGCTAAAGGATGTTGATGAAAAGGCGTATTTGGATACCGGCGGCAGTTTTAAGGATAGCGCGGGCGCGGTACTGGCGCAGGTGCAGCGCGTATTAACAGCGGCGCTGGCCATGCTGCTGGTTGTGCTGCTGGGGCTTGTCTATTTAGTCACCAAAATAACGCTACAACATAACTTAACGGTGCTAGAGCTACTGCATCTGATGGGCGCAACGGATAAGTATATTTTGGGGCGGTTTCAGATTATCGCAGCCCGGCTTGTTGCGCCGGCAACACTACTCGGTGCGCTCTTGGCATTGGGTGTTATTGCCCTGATTTTTGCGGTGATGCCGGATACAGGGCTGGGCTGGTTGTGGCAGAATCCGGATTTATCCAATTGGCCAGTGATGGCTCTTGTACCGCTGGCAGTGCTCGGGATTGCGGTGCTGACGTGTCGCCAGACGGTGCGGCTGCATCTTCGCCGCACGGCATGACGCGCCTAGTTTTGCTGGATAGAGACGGCGTTATAAACGTCGATTTAGGGCGCGCCGTTTTGCATCCCGATGAATTGCAACTTATACCCGGCGTTGCGGCGGCGATTGCGGCGCTGAATAACGCCGGGGTAAAGGTTGCGGTGTGCACCAATCAAGCCTGTGTGGGGCGGGGTGAGATTACAGCAGAGCAGCTTGATACGATTCACGCGGCGCTTATCCAAAAATTAGCAGCGAACGGCGCACACCTCGATGCGCTCTATGCCGCAACGGATAAGGGTGAGAGCGCACGAAAAAAACCCGCGCCGGGGATGCTTTTTGAGGCACTCGAAAAATTTGCCGCATCGGCAGCAGAGACGCCCTTTGTTGGTGATGCGCTGCGGGATTTAGAAGCCGCGTGGGCGGCGGGCTGTAAGGCTGTTTTGGTTGGGACAGGAAAGGGGCGCGAGACAGAGGTTTTGTTGCAACAATTGCCGACCCGTCCGCTGATAAAGGTTGTTGATCTTCCCGAATTTGTCACCCAGTATCTTTCCCATGTTGTGGCGCGTTAGTCTCATCCTGTTCATTGTGCTGTGTGGCGGCTTTGTGCGTTTTGTTGACGCCATTCCCCGGCCGATTGAGGGCGAACTGCCGCAGGGTGATGCCATCGTTGTTCTTACAGGCGGAACAGCCCGCTTAGAAGCAGCAGGGAGGCTTTTCCGCGCCGGTTCTGCGCCGGAAATTTTTATTTCAGGCGTGCATAATGATGTGAAGCCAAGGGAATTAGCCAAGCTGATGGGGCTTGATGAAGCAATGACGGATTGCTGTTTAACCATCGGCTTTGCGGCGCAAACAACACGCGGCAATGCCGCAGAAATAAGCGATTGGGCGGCGCGCCGGACGGTTCGTAAAATTGTTTTTGTCACCAATCAGGCGCACATGCTGCGTGCATTAAGTGAGCTGCGCCGCGCCGTTACAAAGATTGAAATAATACCCTATCCCGTTGTGAATCCAGAGGTTAACCCGGAATATGTCTGGCAAAGACCCGGTGTTCTTTTGTCGCTGCTGATGGAATATGTAAAATTCCTTTTTGCCGGTGCGCATCGGTTGCTGCATCTTGAGTTAAACTATTGATGCCCTTTTATAGTATTGCCTTTGCGTTACTACTGACAGCTTGGACGTTGCTACTGGGCGTTTTATTCCTGCCGTTTTTGTTGTTGCCGCGCCGGTGTTTTAAGTGGCCGCGCTTACTCTGGTTATCGGGCGTGTTGCTGCTGGTGCGGCGCGTTTTGGGTATTACCTGGCAGCTTACCGGCACGCAGCCCACCGGCGTGTTTATCTTAGCCGCACAGCATCAATCGGCCTTAGAAACCTTCATCATCGCGCGGCTCTATCCCGATGCGGCGTTTGTGCTGAAACGCGAATTGCTGTGGATACCGATTTTTGGCTGGTATTTATGGAAGACACAGACGATTTCTTTAAACAGAAAGGCGGGCGTTACCGCCCTGCGTCGTCTTGCAGACGCGGCAAAAAAGAGCCAACGCGTGCTGATTATTTTTCCTCAGGGGACGCGGCAAGCGCCAAATACCGCCGTTCGCGTGTTGCCCGGCGTTGCGCTGCTCGCTGAGCAAACTGGCCTGCCCGTCATTCCCCTAACGCTCAATACAGGCTTGTTTTGGCCGAAAAACATGGCAAAGGCTCAGCGCGGTATGGCAAGCCTGCATTTCCATGAAGCGTATCCTGCCGCTATGCCGCGCCGTGCTCTAGTGAATACCCTAGCGGCGCTTTACACCTGATGTAATCAATCTTGTTTTTCAAAGAACAGCGTGACGCTGCCGACTTCTATGCCCCATTTCCGAACATAGGCGCGGTTAATCAGACGCTTTTCATCCATCAGATACATCCAGTCGTCAAATTTCACGCGCAAGGTGCGGTCAGGTGTTTTCAAATCCATGGCGTATGCCCAGTTAAGCGCGTTGCCTGAAACAACACCGGTTGCCTCGCCGATAACATCCCCGGCAGTGCCGACGTAGGTATCCTCACCCGTTTTGCGGATTTTCCAGATGCGTTGTTCCGTTTTACCGTCGCTATACACAAAATCTTCAACAAGGGTAAGGGTATCGCCTTCTTTTGTGCCTTTTATATCAACAACAAAACGCGCCCGCACCGCGCCAAAACGATCTTCAAAAATACCCCATGCCTTCGTGTGGCCGGTGAAATACTGTTCTAATGAAAATTTAGGGGTTTCTGCGGCGTAATCTTTCACGTTAGAACCCGCGCACGCTGTAAGAAGAAGCATTACAGCGGTTAAAAAAACTTTTTTCATCACATTTTTTTCCCATGATGATAAATATATAGGGTATGATGCGCGTAAAGGAAAGAGATCTCATGAAGACGTTATTTTTGTTGATGTTTCTACTTATTTTTCCTTTTACGTCCGTTATGGCTAATGGGGAAGGCATCCCGTTTGATGCGAATCGCGGTGTGAATTTGGGCGGATGGGTTGCGAATGCGGTGCGTCAACCGCTGGATGCGCGCGATGCGGCGCTGATTAAAAATGCGGGTTTTGATTATGTGCGCCTGCCCTATAACCCTAGCCGATTTGGCTTTGATATTGATAACCCGAATAAAAAAGAACCTGTTCCCAATATTGCAGCACTAGACGATGCGTTGGCGCTGTTGATGGAGCATGGGCTTAATGTTGTGCTTGATATGCACATCGACACATCCTTGCGCGTAAAAGTAGAAGGTAATGATGCTCTTGAGGACGCAATGATAAGCCTTTGGCATTATCTTAGCGCGCGCTATAGCGTGCAGTACCCGCCAGAACGCCTCGCGTTTCAGCTGTTAAATGAGCCGCAGTATTATCATAAAATTCCCGCCTGGAATCGTTTTCAAAAGCGGCTTTGGCGTTCTGTTCGCCTTGCTGCGCCAAAGCATACCATTATCGCCAGCCCCCCCATTGGCGGCAATACCCGAACGTTTGGTTTAGAGGATACGACGCTGCTTCCTGATAAAAATGTTATCTACACGTTTCCTTTTTATGAGCCTTTTATCATCAGCCATCAGGGCGAATGGAATATCCGCCAGAATTTCAAACATGCCTTTGGCCGCATCAGCGGACTGTCATATCCGGCTGCATTATCGCTTGATCAAAACTTCACTATCATCAGCGATGATATTCCGAAAAAAACTATTTTTGATGCCGTTGCCGCCTATCAACAAGAAAATTGGGATGGGGATAAAATCCGTGAGCGGTTGCGCCTAGCGGCAGAATGGGCAAGCAAGCGGGGCGTTCCGTTGATGATTTGCGAATTTGGCGCAATGGATGAAACCAGCGGCACGGATAAAGATTCCCGCCTTCGCTATTTGCGTGATGTGCGCAAGGCTGCTGAAAGTTACGGCATACCTTGGACGGTCTGGAATTACACCGACATGATGGGTATAACGGTGATGAACGGCGAGACGGAGACAACGAGAGACGGCGCGATTGTGTTTGTCAATCCTAGTGAGGGATACCGCACGTTTGATCCAGAAATGCTCGAAGCCTTGGGCTTAACGCCCTAAGGCCGCCTCTATTTCCGGTAAGTGTTCGGGTAAAAGCGCGCCGCGAAAATGCCAGGTTATGTTGCCGTTCCCATCCGTAACAAACGTTTCGGGAACGCCCAGCAAGCCCCAGCCAATGCTTGCTGCCCCCTTGCCGTCTATGGCGACGATTGAATACGCTTTGTCGTGTTTGTTTACAAAGGCGGTGATGTTTTCCGGTGTGTCTTGAAAGGCAATGCCGACAATGGGGATGCCTTTGCTTTGCAGTGCTCGAAGCTGCGGCAATTCAACAATACACGGCGCGCACCACGATGCAAAAAAGTTAACAACACGCGGTGTGCCGTCTAGAAGCGTCTGTCTGTTTAACTGGGTGTTTGTATCATTAAGATACGGTATCTGAAATTCGGGAACCGAAGCCAAAGGCGGCGTTTGCGTTTTTTGGTCGGTGAGCGCGTAGAGAAAAACCCCGATAAGCAGCCCGGCTGCAGCAACAAGTATATAGAGCAACACATTGTTTTTCATGGCTTGTATTCTTCCTGATTTTGTTTCCAGTGGCCTTGTTCTTTTAATGCCTTGGCAACTTCGGGCGGCATGTATGTTTCATCATGCTTAGCGAGTATTTTGTTAGCGACAAACACGCCCTTTTCCATATGCCCCTCGGCGATAACGCCCTGTCCCTCTCGAAATAGTGCAGGCATTAGGCCGGTGTAGTGCACCGCCAAGATCTTTGCGCCGTCTGTCACTTGGAAACGATGCGAGACGCCTGTCGCGCTATAGCTTCCCTGTTCCACAAGCCCGCCAAGACGAAAGGGGCGGGTGCTGTGCTCTAATTCAGTGCCCACAATATCCGCCGGGCTGTGGAAATAGAGCATGTTGTCTTGAAACGCGTTTAGCGTCATCGCCGTTCCCGCGCCTGCAAGAAAAACAGTTAGCACTATCCACAGCGCGCGTTGCTGGCGCGGCTTCATGCGCCAGTGTCCCTTTTGCGGGCGCGTTTGAGGCGCAGCACCGTCCAGCCGCAGAGGGCCGCAAGACCAAGGATACCTGCGCCATACGCCGCGATAACAAAGCTCCACCCGCCATCAATCATGCTGCGCCTCGCGCCGTAATACCCGCGCCTCGCGCCACAGCGTTTCCACCCACGCCATCGACAGCCACAGCGTCAGCGCCAGCAATCCGCCCGCGCATAAAAGCAGCGGCCACAGCAAATCCGGATGAATCGCCGGGCTGCTCAGCCTGCTGATACTGGCCGGTTGATGCAACGTGTTCCACCAATCAACGGAAAATTTGATAACCGGCAGGTTAACAGCGCCGAGCAGTGCCAAAATCGCGGCGCGCTTTCCCGATTCTTCACGCGCCCGCAACAGGCAGTAAGCGATATACAAGAAAAACATCAATAAAACAGAAGTGAGCCGCGCATCCCAAACCCACCATGTGCCCCAGGTCGGCTTACCCCAGATACTGCCGGTTAGAAGGCACATCAAGGTTAGTATCGCGCCAACCCGCGCAAACGCCTGCGCCAGTAAATCCGCCAGACGGTGGGCGTATATCAGATACAGCGCCGCCGAGGCCGCGAGCCACGCGTAACAAAACATGCTCATCCAGGCAAACGGCACATGCAGATACATGATGCGCACCGTTTCGCCTTGCTGGTAATCAGGCGGGCTGAAAAAAAGTCCCCAAACGATGCCTGCTCCTAACGCCGCGACAGCCAGCAACAAAAGCCACGGTGACACACGCTCTTTGAGGCGTAAGAAACGTGTGGGGTTAGCGTAAAAACTAAACATCACGCCCTATATAGGTGAGCCGCTCTTAATGCGCCACTTTTTCCGCATTTTTGGTTTTGTAGAGCGAGTAGAGGATACCGCCAGCAAGCAGCCCAACCGTAACGCCCAGCGATACAAAGGCCGGAATTTTCTCAATGCCCAGTAAGTCTGCCGCAAACACTTTAGAGCCGATAAACACGAGCACCAGCGCCAGTGAATATTTCAGATAACTAAAGCGGTGGATAATCGCACCCAGCGCGAAATACATCGCCCGCAATCCCAAAATCGCGAAGATGTTGGAGGTGTAAACAATATAGGGATCCGTTGTGATGTTAAAGACCGCCGGGATACTATCCACGGCAAACACCACATCGGCCACCTCAATCATCACAAGCGCCAGCAGCAGCGGCGTTGCGAATTTCACCATCTTACCGGTTTTAGAATCCAGCTTTTTGATAAAGAATTTTTGCCCATCCATTTCATCGGTGAAGCGGAAGTTTTTCTTCAAGAATTTGAGGAATTTATTATTGGCAATGTCCGGCTCTTTGTCGGCCATCACCAGCATTTTAACGCCGGTGAAGATAAGGAACGCCGCAAAGATGTAGAGTACCCATTCAAATTCCTGAACAATTGTTGCACCAACGCCAATCATAATAGCGCGAAGTACAATAACGCCTAAGATTCCCCAAAAGAGGACGCGGTGTTGATACTTTGGCGGGATATGTAAGAAAGTAAAAATAAGCGAGATAACAAAGATGTTATCCATCGCCAGCGTCTTTTCAACCAGCATCGCGGTGTAATAATGAGCGCCCGCCTCCGCGCCAAGATCAAGCCAGACAAAAACACCAAAAAGACAGGCGAAGGTTAGGTAAAAACCGCTCAGCAGCAGGCTTTCTTTAACGCCGATGATATGCTGGTCTTTATGCAAAACGCCGAGGTCAAAGGCGAGGAGGACAACAACAACACCCACAAAAAGCAGCCATAACCAAGCGTCCTTGCCCATCCATTCGGTTGTAAGGAGTTGTAAGATGCTGTCCATTGCTCTCCGCCTGACTTTTAAATTTTAAACTGCTTAGCAGAGCAGCAATTTCAGTGCAATATTATTCAGCGGAAAACGTTGCGCCCCACATGCGCTCTAAATTGTAATGCTTTCGTGCTTCGGCGCGGAATAAATGCACGATAATATCGCCGGCATCCACCAAAACCCAGCCGCTATCGCCTTTGCCCTCAACAACCGGCTCATTATAGCCTGCGCTTTTTACGGCATCGCGGATTCTTTCGGCCAATGCGTCTAAATGCCGCGCCGCTTTCCCGGTTGCGATAAGAATGGAGTCGGCGATGGAGCTTTTGCCCTTAAGGCTGATAACAGAGACCTCTTCGGCGAAATCATCGGCCAGAATATCCTCAATCAATGCAAGCGCGGGCTGTTTGGGGCGGCGCGGCGCGAAATATTCAGGGGTAAAACTGGTGCCAGCGTGCGGCGATGCGGCGGCAGATTCAAACGCGTTTAAGTACATTCACACCTCAGGGTTGCG
>JAJTHO010000198.1 GCA_021297975.1 Alphaproteobacteria bacterium | reverse complement strand
TGTTTTCTGAAAAATTCGCCTGCCCGGTGTCGGGTTTTACTTTAGAGGAAATCGAGCCGCGCCTGTTCTCGTTTAACAGCCCGCATGGGGCTTGCCCGGCGTGTGACGGCCTTGGCGTCTCGCAGGTTTTCAGCGCGGCACTGATTGTTCCCGATGCGGCAAAATCCTTACGCGAGGGCGCGGTTGCCCCGTGGGCGGGCGGGAAATCCGGCGGCTATTATCAAAGTGTGCTGCAATCGGTGGCGCGCAGCTATGGCGCCAGCATGTCGCGCCCATGGAACGAGCTGCCCAAAGCCGCGCAGGAGGCAATTTTGTTCGGCACGGGCGACAAAGCCATTGAGATTATTTACAGCGACGAATACCGCGATTTTAAAAGCTTCAAACCCTTTGAAGGCGTGTTGCCGAATTTAGAGCGCCGCTGGCGCGAAGCCGGGGAAAACGCCAGCAGTTCGCAGCGTGAGGATTTTAACCGCTATATTATCGAAAAGCCGTGCGACACCTGCGGCGGGGCACGCTTAAAACCCGAAGCGCTCTGCGTTAAAATCGCCGGGCAGAATATCGCCCAGGTGGGCGCGTTATCCATTGGCGATGCCGCCGAATGGTTTAACACGCTGGAAGACAAACTCACCCCGCAACAGCAAGACATTGGCCGCCGTATCCTGAAAGAAATCCGCGAGCGTCTCGCGTTTTTGCTGAATGTGGGCTTGGATTATCTAACACTGGCACGCGGCGCGGCGACGCTATCCGGCGGCGAATCACAGCGCATTCGCCTCGCCTCGCAAATCGGCAGCGGCCTTTCGGGGGGTTTGTACGTCCTCGATGAGCCGTCGATTGGCCTGCACCAGCGGGATAACGACCGCTTGCTGGCAACCTTGCGGCATCTGCGCGATCTTGGAAATACCGTATTAGTTGTGGAGCACGATGAAGACGCCATCCGCGCGGCGGACTACCTGATAGACATGGGCCCGGGAGCCGGGGTTCTCGGCGGGTATGTCGTGGCCGCTGGTCTGCCAAGTGAGGTTGAACAGCATCCAGACAGCATCACCGGGCAATACCTCACCGGCGCACTTAAAATCCCGGTTGCCACCGAGCGGCGCAAGGGTAGCGGTCAGTGGCTGCGCCTTAAAGGAGCAACGGGGAACAATCTAAAAAACGTGGCGCTGGAAATTCCCTTAGGCACGTTTAGTTGCGTCACCGGTGTGTCGGGGTCTGGAAAATCAACGCTGGTCATTGAAACGTTGTTCGGGGCGCTGCAACAGCAGTTCCTCGGCTCGCGCCCGCAAGTATCACCCTTTAAAGCCCTCAGCGGTGTTGAGTATATCGACAAGGTGATTGATATCGACCAATCGCCCATTGGCCGCACGCCGCGCTCAAACCCCGTAACCTATATCGGGGTGTTTCAAGAAATCCGCGATTGGTTTGCCGCCTTGCCGGAGGCGAAAGCACGCGGCTATGCCCCTGGGCGCTTTTCCTTTAACGTGAAAGGCGGGCGCTGCGAAGCCTGTCAGGGCGACGGGGTGATTAAGATTGAGATGCACTTCCTGCCCGATGTGTATGTTCAGTGCAGCGAATGCAAAGGGCGGCGCTATAACCGCGAAACGCTGGATGTTTTGTATAAGGGCAAATCCATTGCCGATGTGCTGGATATGAGTGTGGATGAGGCAGTGGTGTTTTTTGAAAACATCCCGGCTATTCGCCATAAAATATCGTTGTTACAAAAGGTTGGGCTTGGCTATTTACGCATTGGGCAAACGGCGAACACACTGTCCGGCGGTGAGGCGCAGCGGATAAAACTGGCGAAGGAACTCTCGCGCCGCTCAACCGGAAAAACGCTGTATATCTTGGACGAGCCCACCACAGGGCTGCATTTTGCCGATGTGGCAAAGCTGCTCGAAGTCCTGCATACCCTGGTTGACCAAGGCAACACGGTGCTGGTGATTGAGCATAACTTAGAGGTTATCAAAACAGCCGATTGGCTGGTTGATATGGGGCCTGAGGGCGGCATACGCGGGGGCGAGGTTATCGCGCAGGGCACGCCGGAACAGGTTGCAAAGAGCGAGCGGAGTTTTACGGGGAAATATCTAAAGCCGTATTTAGCCGTGAAAGAAGTGAAAGCCAAAAAGCCAGCAAAACAACAGGCAAAAGCAAGAGCATAAAAAATACTTGCCTCTACCCACAACCCGCCGATAGAAAAGATCTGTTTATTAAGGAAATAGCTCATGAACCATGCGGCTGCGATAAAAAAACAAGCAAAAGGCGAAACATTGCCGGATGTGAATATGTTAAATCGGCAGCTCATAGACTTGCGCCGCGTTTTTAACATGAGTCGCGCTTGTATAGCCGCGAACGTTTTAGAAGACAAAATAAAACAGTTTATCCATCATTTTAATAGGAATACCACTATAAGTTTGGATAGAGAGCTTGTGCTGCGTATGGCGATTCGTGCCGCAGCAGATGGCTATGCGATGGCGCTACTGACGTTCACACCGTCCTTCAGCGGCAAGACTGCTTTGGACAGACTCGAGAAAAACGTGGCGTTAAAAACAGTTGAAGAGAAACAACTCCTTACCGCACTGAAAAAGAGCACATATCGTGTCATCACGATTGAAAGCCGCCTTGCTGACGGTTTGTATACTGTGCGCGATGTCTGTTCTGGGGAAACGCGACACTTGTATCTTGGGGGAAATCTGGAAGAGAATCCGTTAAACACGGCTAAAAATACCAATGATGATTGTTTTTCTAATGGCAGCCGTTGGGGTATGCGCACAGTAGATCTGCAGGGTACGCTGCTAGCATATGGACACAAAATGCGTGTAGAAGCCGTTCGTTTTACGGAAATGCAACGATTTATCACCCCGGGCAAGCCATTGCCGCGACCATTGCATTGGGAAGAAGTATTGTTCCGTGATTTCATCTGTTTACCGGAAGCGCTGGACATTTTCTCCACGTTTGCAGGTCGGCTTGAGAAGGCTTTTTCTGATAATTTGCGCAATAATTACGGACGGGTGAGTGAATTCCCTTACAGCGCTCAAGACGGTGCCATACACAGCCTCGTGGCGAAATGGGTAGACGCGAAAAACATTCCCGCACAGCTTGATGCCGATGCGCTGCGTATCGTGCGTGATTCAGTTGCGGATGGTGACGCGGCGATGGACTGTTTTAATGCGATCTATATCTCTTCCGAGGAGCCTGCTTTTAAGCTGCATCATGCGGCCTATCGCTTGATTTTTCAGGCGCAGCTTGAAACCATTTTGCGGCGGGAAAAAATTTATGCCGGTTCGGAAACTATTCGCGACATTGAAGTGGAAATAAAAGAGATTATCGCAAGTGGAGAGGCCGAATCCGACTTATGGATGATGTACCAGGATATACTGCAGCGTGCACAGCTGGCGCAGCAGGGGGCAACAAGTAAAAAAGTCACGGATATGGCTGAGCTTGATAAAATTCTTGCGCGTATAAAAGCCCTCCGCAGCAAAACAGTAGAGCAGGGGTGCACCGAGGAAGAAGCCTTACTGGCCGCTAATAAAGTTGCAGAAATGCTGGATCATTATGGATTGTCCTTAACTGAAATGGATATTGAGCAGCAACAGTGCGCCAGTGATATCATTGAAACAGACCGCAAGCGCACGGCTGCGTTTGACAGTTGCCTCAACGCCATTGCGGCCTTTTGCGATTGCCGTTTCTGGTTTCAGAAATCACGTGAGGATACATACCGCCATGTCTTCTTTGGTTTGCCCGCTGATGTGGCCGGAGCGCGCTATCTGTATGAGCGTATTTCAGAGGCGTTCAAAACGGAAACGGACGCCTATAAAAAAAGTGCGGCCTATCTTGATCTTCCCAGCGCCGTGCGCCGAAAAGCCACCGATTCTTTCCAAATGGGGCTGGCACGCGGTCTTAATGATAAGATACGCCGCCTTAAAGATGAACGAGTACAAGCCATGCAAAAAAATGCTGGCCGCAACCTCGTTGTGGTAAAGAGCAAAGTCATTGAGGATGACTTAGAAAGTCTAGGTATCCGGCTCACCGCTACAAAAAAGCGTGGAAAAAGCATTCTGCCAGAGGCCTATGAATCCGGGCTAGTGAGCGCCGAGACGATAGATTTGCACAACAGGGTGTCTGGTGTTGTCTAGCTATTTAGTGAATAAGTATATGTATAGATTATAAAAACGCATCGCCCACAAATCGTGGAGGTCGCAAACACGCCGGTGCGCAGCGTGCCTCCTGACCCTGCGGTTCGCTAAATTATGCTTCCCCGTTGCCCTTTAGCCGTCTAATTTGCCCCCATGATTCTTCTCACCGGCGGCGCTGGCTTTATCGGCTCTAATCTTTTTGCGGCTTTTCAAGCGGCGCACCCCAGCGTGCCCGTTGTTGTGGTGGATGTGCTGGGCATGGATGACAAGTGGCAAAACCTCAAAAACCGGGAGCTATACCGGCTTTATCGCCCGGCGCAGCTTTCAGAGGCGCTGGCCGCACACTGCAACGTGATTGACACCGTATTCCACATGGGCGCAATCAGCAGCACCACGGAAAAAGACGCCGATTTGGTTGTTGAGACCAATATTCAACTCTCACAGCAGCTCTGGCACTGGTGCGCCGCCAATGATAAGCGGTTTATCTATGCCTCCTCCGCCAGTGTGTATGGGAACGGCAGCGCCGGGTTTAACGACGCGGCAACGCTTGAGCAGATGCAGCGCTACACGCCGCTTAATCCCTATGCGTGGTCAAAATTGGCGTTTGACCGCTACGCCGTTCGCCAACTTAACAGCCACGCCAAAAAGCCGCAGCAATGGGCGGGCTTGCGCTTTTTTAATGTCTACGGCGCGAATGAATACCACAAAGGCGGCCAGCAATCGGTTATCCCCCAATTCACGCGTCAGATACAGGAAACAGGACGTTGCCGCCTGTTTAAATCGCATCATCCCGATTATCAGGACGGCGGGCAGTTGCGAGATTTTGTGCATGTGGATGATGTGGTGCGCGTGATGCTGTGGCTGTATGACACGCCAGAGGTGAGCGGCATTTTCAATGTCGGCAGCGGCAAAGCACGCAGCTTTAATGACCTTGCAAATGCAGTGTTTAAAGCGCTCGGCAAAGCGCCCGCAATTGATTATATCGATATGCCGGGCAGCCTGCGCCGGGCGTATCAGTATTTCACGGAAGCAGAGCTGACGGCGCTGCGTGCGGCGGGCTATACAGCGGAAACAACATCGCTCGAAGACGGCGTAGCTGCGTATGTGCAGGGGTATTTATTAAAAGAGGATATGTACCGATGAGGGGTGAGGCATCAGGAGTGAGGCATGAGAAGAAGGCTGGTCTAGAGAAGGGGTCTTCATGCCTGATGCCTTCCCCCTCACCCCCCCTCCTTTCCCGCCGCACCTTTCTGAGCGGCGCAGCCCTCGGCACGCTCTGCGCCTGTTCCCAAGGCCTGAGCAGTGTTGCGCCAGAGGTCATGTCTCCCGCCGACGAAATCAAGCTGGGGCGTGCCGCATGGCGAGACCTGCCCAAAAAAGAACCGCGCAGCGACAACTCAGACGCCAGGAACGCTATCGACAAAATTGGCCGGCAGTGCGCCGTTGCCGCCCGGATGAACCCGGCG
>JAJTHO010000117.1 GCA_021297975.1 Alphaproteobacteria bacterium | reverse complement strand
GATGCCCCTTGCCGATGCCGCGCTGGCCGCTGAACAGCAGCGCGTGGTGTAGCCGTCCGGCGGCTTGCATACTGAGAAGCCGCTGCCAGCTGGCTGTTTGGCTGGGGTACCGGGCTAGCGCCATTTGAGGATTTCCGCCGTAATTTGCGCGGTTAGGGTTTCACGCGGGAGTGATGCATCCAAAACGCGGCAGCGTTCCGGCTCCGCTCTAGCGCGCTCTAAGAATACCGCGCGCACGCGCTCATGATAACTATCATCATAGCCTTCATAGCGGTCATGCCCATGGTCGCGCGCTTGCCAGCGGGCGCGAGCGGCAGCAACGGGCAAATCAAAAATAAACGTTATGTTTGTTTTTAAGCCTTGCGTAGCAACGTTTATAATTGAATGAACGTTTTCTTTTGATAGACCATCCGCCCCATATTGATATGCCCAGGTGGAATCGACGTAGCGATCACACAGCACTACCGCGCCGCGTTTAAGCGCCGGGCGCACCACCGTTTCCAGATGGTCATGCCGCCCCGCCGCAATCAATAACCCTGTTGCTAATGGGTTTAAATCTCGGCAGGCCGGGTCTTCGAGTAAGGTGCGGCGCAACGCTTCTGCTGCGGGGCTGCCCCCCGGCTCACGCGTTGTGATAATCTCGCGACCCGTTGAGTGTAAAGCGGCTGCCACAGCCTTTAATTGGGTTGATTTTCCGCAACCCTCGCCGCCCTCAAAACTGACAAACAGGCCGCCGCTGCTGTTTACTGGCATCAACCCGCATCACCGGTGAAGGCGTAAATGATACGCTGCTGCAAGGATGTTGATGCGCCGAGCGCCGGAACATCGGTGCTGACAACGAGCGGCACGTTATAGGTCTGCTTAAGCAGCGGACTGGTTAACGTAATCACGCCCACTTCCTGGCCTTTTTTCAGCGGCGCTTGCAGCGGCGTTGTGTATGTTACTTTCGCTTCCAAACCTTTTGAGGCCGAAATAGGCAGGGTTAACGCCAATGTTTTCGAAGTCTCCAGCGCTACTTCCTTGACTGTCCCCAGCCATACCGGCGCTTTCAGAACGGCATTGCCCACCGTTGCCACGCGGTAGTTATCAAATTGGTTAAAGCCCCATTCCAAGAGCGCCTGTATGTCCTGAGAACGTTGATTTGGCGACTCAAGACCCGCAACGACGCCAATCAGGCGGCGGCCATTGCGCACGGCTGAGCCAACAAAACAATAGCCCGCATCTTCTGTATAGCCGGTTTTAAGACCATCCGCGCCTTCAAAGTTTGAACGAAACAATGGGTTCCGACTTGGCTGGGTAATATTATTAATCGTGAACGCTTTCGTTGCGTACATCGGATAATAATCCGGAAAATTACGAATCATATTGAGTGCCAGAACAGCCAAATCTGCCGAACTCGACCAGTGATCCGGATTGGGCAAACCCGATGCATTTTTGAAAACGCTTTCTTTCATGCCTAGCTCAACGGCTTTTTCTGTCATCATCACCGCAAATCCTGCCTCGCTGCCCGCGATGGCTTCGGCTGCGACAACCGCGCAATCGTTGCCAGAGTGGACAATAATACCCAAGGTGCAATCATAAACGCTGATTTGCGAGCCGGCCTGGACAAAGCTGCGCGAGCCTTGTTGGCGCTGGGCATTGGCACTGACCGTCCAGAGGTCTTCCCATTTCATGCGGCCGCTTTTTACCTGTTCAAAAATCAGGTAGACGGTCATGATTTTGGTCATGCTGGCCGGGTATATGGCGCGGTGCGAATCTTTATCGTATAAAATTGTACCCGTATCGGCATCAATCAAAATCGCGTTGCGTGCTTTCAGCTCAAGCGGAACTTGCGCCGCGGCGGGTAACGCACTGCAGACAAGCAACAAGAAAACTATAGCATAACGCAACATGATTTTTTCCTTTTTATTCAACAACTATCTTTGCACTGTCGTGACCGCTGGAGACAACTTTTGCGAGCACATCATCAGCTTCGTTCACCGTGTTTACGGGCCCAAGCCGAACGCGGTAGAGCTGTTTGCCGCCTGATACCGTGGGCGCAACATTGGCCGTGTAGATGGAGTTCAGCGAGTTCGCCAGCTGATACGCGTTATCTTTGCTGCTGAACGCGCCCGCCTGCACAAACATCACGCCGCCATCGGAATAGGCTCTGCCGCTCCGCTCCGGCGCAACGCCCCTTGCAACTGGCGTTTCATAAACCTCAGGATTTTCAATGCTGCGAGCTGGGGCGCCGCTGGCAACAAGCTGTTCTTCCCGCGCGCCCGCTGCAAGTGCGGCTTGCTTACTTTCTTCCGGCAGTATCTGAACACGAACTTTACCCGTGCCCGTTCTGTCCATACCAATGCTCTTAGCCGCGGCATACGATAAATCGATGATGCGCCCGCCAACAAAGGGGCCTCTATCGTTTATACGCACAACCACTTCTTTATCGGTGTCAAGATTAGTGACACGAACAACGCTGGGAAGTGGCAACGTTGTGTGCGCGGCTGTAAGCTGCTCTTTATCAAAAACTTCGCCGTTTGCAGTGGGGCGGCCATGAAACGGCGCACCATACCACGATGCTATACCTGTTTCATCGTAATCCCAATCAACAGAGGGGCGATACCACTTGCCGTTTATTTGGTAAGGCTTGCCGATTTTGAACATGCCCTTATCGGCAGGATTAATGAGGTCTTGATTGGTTGACCCGCAAGCGGCAAGAAAACCTAAAATCAGCAGTGAAAATACTGTTTTCATGGCGCAATCCTTTCGGCAAGTTTCGCAACACTGAGCGCAAAAAGATTGGATCGATTCCAACTCAGCAGCGCCTCATAATTCTCCCCAACCAAATAGGCCTGTTCGGGATTGTCGGCTTCGGGCACAACAAGGCGAACCTTTCCGCCTAAAGCAGATAAGGGCGCCTCACCCGGCAACGCCTCTATCCCCTGCGCTGTCCAGTCGGTTACCGGCACGAGCGGTGCGCCGCGCACGGGGATGGTTTTTTGCGGATTCGTCACGGCAATCGCAATAACCTGATTTTTTTTCCAGCCGCTGTTTTTCAGATAATTTGCAGCGGACGCAAACACATCGGGAAGCGATTTCCAGATGTCTTTTTTACCATCACCGCTGCCGTCTGCGGCATGTTTCAAATAGGTTGACGGCATAAATTGACATTGGCCAAACGCCCCCGCCCAAGAGCCGCGAAAATCTTTTAGCGCCACATCACCGCGTTCCAGCATCGTCAGCGCGTTCACAAGCTCGCCGCGAAAATAGACGCTGCGCCGTCCATCATACGCCAGTGTTGCCAGCGCATTAACAATATTGAACGAGCCGGTATTGCCGCCAAAATTTGTTTCCATGCCCCAAAGCGCCACGATGACTTCAGCGGGAACACCTGTTTCTTTACTAATACGCGACAACAATTTTTCGTGCTGCTTGTAACGCACCCTGCCATCGGCAACGCGCTTATCCGAAACAGCACTGGCCTGATACTGCGCCAGTGTGCGCTTAAATTCAGGCTGATTCCTATCCAGCTCGATAATGCGCTCAATTGGTGCAACGCCCTTAAAGGCCGCATCAAATGTTTTCGCACTGATGCCCTTTGCAAGAGCCTCTTTGCGTAAATCAGCACGCCATTCATCAAAAGGCTGACTGTTGTGCGGCACCTCGGCCTTTGATGCCGGAGCATCGGCAATTTTTGGTGTTGTTGTCATAGAAGCGCCCGAAGACGTTGGCTCTGCGGCGCAGGCAGCCAAGAAAAGGAATAATACCGCGTACCCAATTTTTTTCATTATTTTTGCTTCTTGCCACAGCTTAAACCAGCGGTCAACGCTTGCTTGCAGAAACGCACACAAACCGCTACACACCCGTGTCTATGATAGCCGAACACCAGCGCCGCCGCACCTTTGCCATTATCGCCCACCCGGATGCGGGGAAAACGACGCTGACGGAAAAGCTGCTTTTGTTTGGCGGCGCGATTCAGCTGGCGGGCGCGGTGAAGGCCAAGGGCGACGCCCGGCGGGCAAAATCGGACTGGATGGCGATTGAAAAAGCGCGGGGTATTTCCGTGACGGCGTCCGTCATGACGTTTCCCTATGCCGATTATGTTTTTAATCTGCTCGATACCCCGGGGCACGAGGATTTTTCCGAAGATACCTACCGCACGCTGACCGCCGTTGATTCCGCCGTGATGGTGCTGGACGGGTCAAAAGGGATTGAGTCGCAGACGCTGAAACTGTTTGAAGTCTGCCGGATGCGGAATATTCCGATTATCACGTTTATCAATAAGCTGGATCGCGAGGGGATTGAGCCGTTTGATTTATTATCGGAAATTGAAGACAAACTCGCGCTCAGCGTTACCCCCGCCTCGCTCCCCATCGGTATGGGGCGCGATTTTCACGGCGTGTATGATCTGCTCGGCAAGCAATTGGTTAAATTCGATAAAGGCGTTAACGATAGGCTGCAAGAGCCGATAACCCTGACTGGGCTGGATGATGCGGCGCTGCGCGAACATCTGCCGGATTATCATGTGGAGCGCTTGAAAGAGCATGTGGCGATGGCCGAGGGGTTATGTCCGGCGTTTGACCCGGCGGAATATCTGGCCGGGCATCAGACGCCGGTATTCTTTGGCTCAGCGGTCAATAACTTTGGCGTGCGCGAGCTTTTGGCTGGGCTTGGCCGTTATGCCCCCTCGCCGCGCTCACAAACAGCACGCGAGCGGGAGGTTGCGCCATCGGATGCCAAATGCAGCGGCTTTGTCTTTAAAATTCAAGCCAACATGGATCCGAAACACCGCGACCGCATTGCCTTTGTGCGGCTGTGTTCGGGCACGTTTAAGCGCGGCATGAAGCTGAATCATGTGCGCACCGGCAAGACCATGGCGGTGCACGGGGCGATGCTGTTTATGGCCTCTGATCGGGATATTGTGGAGACCGCCGTTGCGGGGGATATCATCGGCATTCCGGGACATGGCAACCTGCGCATTGGTGATTCTTTGTCTGAGGGCGAAGCGCTGCATTTTTCCGGCGTGCCGTCTTTCGCGCCGGAACATTTGCAGCGCGTGCGGCTCGATGATCCGCTGCGTCGCAAGCATCTGTATAAGGCATTGGAACAACTCGCCGAAGAAGGCGCCAGCCAAGTGTTTAAGCCGCTGGACGGCAGCGATTGGGTGGTGGGCGTTGTGGGGCCCTTGCAGTTTGAGGTGCTGGCTGAGCGCCTCCGCAGTGAATACGACGTTGCGGCCTCGTTTGAAGCCACCGCCGCCTATGCCGTGCGCTGGGTGTTTTCTGACGATGCGGCAAAGCTGAAAGCGTTCAGCGAGGCGAACAGGTCGGCTTGCGGCCATGATCATGATGGCTGCTTGGTGTTTATTGCCCGGAATGCGTGGCATTTACAGAAGACGATGGACGATGCGGCGGGGTTGAGGTTTACGGCGACA
This sequence comes from Alphaproteobacteria bacterium, assembly GCA_021297975.1. GTDB lineage: Bacteria > Pseudomonadota > Alphaproteobacteria > JAJTHO01 > JAJTHO01 > JAJTHO01. The sequence goes on along the minus strand of JAJTHO010000117.1, from coordinate 1,662 downwards.
CGGGAGATGGTGTTGTAGATAACAAATCTGCCTTGCTAAAAAGTGGCTGCATGACCGCATCAATATGCGCTTTTAAGGGGGGATACGTGGTCAAGGAATATAGATTAATATCGACCTTTACCGCTAAACTACTTTGGTCAAACAAAGTCCACAATCTGTCTATTTCAGGTTCACTCAAAGAACCATAAATTACCAAATCTATGTCAGAGTTTTTTCTTGCCTTACCTTGTGCACGGGAACCGAACAAACCTACAGAATCAATCTTTTTAGCAAATATCCGCAAAACATTTATCATCACTGCTAATTGCTCGGAACTAAGACCATGGTTAAACATCAAATTTGACTCAGGCTATCATCGAGCAAACTCGAATAAAGATCGTCGAATATAACAAGATAACTAGACTTGATAGATTTTATTATTTCTTCAAAAGCACTAAAACTATATGTGTGTGACATCTTATTACGCGCATCAAGCGCACGCATCCAGATTTCCCCATTATGAATAATATTGGCCGCAAATGCCGCCTTAATTGCCGCAGCAGGAGTGATGGTGCTCAGCACAATCCCCTTGTATTCTAGATAGTCTTTAAGCACCTTCCACGCCAGTTCCCATGTGTATTCAAAGCGCTGTATGATGCCTTCTTTTTCAAGCTGTGTTAACTCTCGCTTGTCCATTTCCTCTATTGCTTCACGAAGCAATAGGAATGCCCGTTTATAATTATCAAAACGATAACGCCAGCGCGGCGTTTCTTTCGGGGGCTGTGACTGCATAACTTTCTCCGCGCTTATATTAATATGTTCATTCTTCGTGAACGTCTAAGAAAAACGAACACCGCCAAAGCCCCTTGCCAATAGAGCGCAAAAAAGCCTAAAAAAATCCATGCTTGATAAAACATTTGCCCCGAAAACCTTTGAATCCCGCCATTATGAAAAGGCCAAAGCCGGGGGGCTGTTTAAACCATCAAACACGGGCAAAGACCCGTTTACGCTGATGATGCCGCCGCCGAATGTGACGGGGACGCTGCATATCGGCCATGCGCTGACGTTTACGCTGCAAGATATTCTGGTGCGGTATCAGCGCATGAATGGCCGGGATACGCTGTGGCAGGCGGGCACGGATCACGCGGGGATTGCCACGCAAATGGTGGTTGAGCGGCAGCTCGCGGAAAAAGGCACAACGCGCCAAGAACTCGGGCGGGAAAAATTCTTAGAGGCCGTGTGGGCATGGAAAGAGGAATCCGGCAACGCGATATACGCGCAGATGGAGCGGCTGGGCGTAAGCGCTGATTGGAGCCGCGCGCGGTTTACCATGGACGATGGCCTGTCGGCGGCGGTGCGAAAAATTTTCGTAAAGCTCTATAAAGACGGCCTGATTTATAAAGATAAGCGGCTGGTGAATTGGGATATTAAGCTGCAAACGGCGGTGTCGGATTTAGAGGTTATTTCCAAAGAAAACAAAGGCCAGCTGTACTATATTTTCTATCCGCTGGTGGATAACGACACCCGCGCCCCGCAAGCGGAGATTGTTTCTGGGGATGACATCCTGTTTGATGGCCACACGATTGGCGGCATTGTGGTGGCGACAACTCGCCCGGAAACGCTGTTCGGCGATAGCGCCGTTGCGGTGCATCCCGATGATGCGCGGTATAAGGCGCTGATTGG
>JAJTHO010000037.1 GCA_021297975.1 Alphaproteobacteria bacterium | reverse complement strand
GCCCCCAAACCCCAGCAAGACCAGCGCCTAGACCTCCCCGCGCTGGGGGTTGACACCCTGCATCAGGCTGCAGCCCACGGCTTTGCCGGAGTGGCGGCCTTGGCCGGGCAAACGCTGCTGTTTGAGCGCGATGCCGCCATCAACGCCGCCGATGCCGCCGGGTTGTTCCTGATCGGCGTGCCCGCGCCATGAAGCTGTTCCTCAGCGCCGGGGAGCTATCCGGCGATATTCTCGGCGCGGCGGTCGCGCGGGCTTTGCGCACGCAAGCAACAGAGCCGCTGGAGCTATCCGGCATCGGCGCAGACGCTATGGCCGCCGCCGGTATCGAGAGCCTCTTTCCCGCCTCAGACCTTGCCGTGATGGGGATTGTTGAGGTGTTGCCGCGCCTGCCGCGTATTTTAAGACGCCTCAAGGAGACCACCGCGCATATCCTGAAAACCCAGCCCGATGTGGTCTTAACCATTGATGCGCCGGGGTTTAACGTGCGCCTCGCCCGGCGGCTCCGCGCGGCGCGGGATGCGGGGCAGTGGCGCGGGAAACTGGTGCATCTCGTTGCGCCGTCGGTTTGGGCATGGAAGCCGGGACGCGCCGCAAAAATGGCGGCGCTATACGACCATTTGCTCTGCCTGCTGCCGTTTGAGCCGCCGTATTTCACGAAACATGGCCTCAACGCCACCTTCATCGGCCACCCCATCCTCGATTATAACATTCCCGAAACGAGTGAAACACTATTCCGGGTTCAAAACAACATCGCGCCTGATACGCCCCTGCTGCTGCTGCTGCCCGGCAGCCGCGCCAGCGAGGTGAACCGCCTACTGCCGCTGTTTATCGAAACAGCAACGCGCCTCCGCGCCCAGATTCCCGCCCTAGAGATTGCCCTCCTCGCCGCGCCCCACCTCAGCGCGGTAATTGCTCAAAAAACACAACATGTTCCCGCATTGCGGCTCATCACCGACGCTGCGCAAAAATACCCGCTCTACCGCAGCGCAACCGCCGCCCTTGCCGCCAGCGGCACGGTCAGTGTTGAACTGGCGCTGGCAGGAACGCCCCACGCCATCGCCTATAAAATCAGCCCGATCAGCTATGCCCTCGTGCGCCGCCTGATTACGGTGAAATACGCGTCCTTGGTGAATCTCCTCGCCGAGGCGCCGCTGATACCCGAATTTATACAAGATGATGCAACGCCGGAGGCGCTGTCTGCTGCGCTCTTGCCCCTCCTTCGCGGCAAAAAAGTCACGCCTGAGTACGCGGCGGCGCTGGATCAGTTGCAATCGCCCGATGGGAAAAGCCCGGCGCAGCGCGCGGCGGCGGTTTTGTTAGGGCTTGTTTAACCTCCCCGCGCTACACTAAAGTTTAGAGCACATCATGACCGCTGCCAGCGACGACGAAAACGAATCCCCTCTGGCGAAACGCCTGCGTGCCAGCCAGGAGAAAAAACCTGCGGCTGAGGCGTCCAAACCCGCGTCTAAACCAACCCCCAAAGCCCCGCCCAAAGTTGACACCCCCCTCGATGATGATACAGACGATGAAGATGATGATTTTTTTGAAGAAAAACCGGCAAAGCCCACGCTAACCACAACCGAACCTGTTGAGGACTCCCCCGCGGAAAAGCTGGCAAAATTTCTGGAACAGCGCCGCAAAGAGCGCGCAGAGGCGGCGCCTGAAAAAGCCCAAGCCCCCATAAAAAACAACGACACGGATGATGCAGAGGACGACCTACCGCCCCTGAAAATTCAGCCTTCCGCCCGGCTTGATGCCCTTTTAAAACCGAAACCCAGCGCGCCGCCCCCGCCCCCGCCTGAAAAAAAGCCAACCCAGCCTCCTCGCGCTGCAAAAGCACCAGAAAACGCCCCGCCCCCTATCCCGCCGCAGCCGCCCGAACCGCCGCGCGGCGGCGGTGGTGGCGGCCATAACAACTTCGGCGCAAGCCCGGCTGTCCCGCGCCCGCCCTCCCCGTTTGCCTGGCTTTTTGGCTTGTTATTTCGCCTACTGCTCGCGCTGTATAAGCCCTTTAAAAAATATTTCGGTAAACCGTTTACCAAATTGCTCCATGCTGTGCTTGGCGTTGCCGCGTGGACGGGCGTTATGGCCTTTGGCAGCTGGGGTATCTGTTACAGCTTTTTGCCGCCGTTTATCATTTGCAACAAAGTGCAATGTTACACCTATATCAGCAAATTTAATATTTTCAGCGCCCGGCACTGGGAAATTCTCGAAAAGGCCTACAACTACAACTTCACCATTCCCACCAGTTACACCGTCGTGGGCGTGTCTCTCGCGTTGTTCTGGCTGGTGGGCAGCACGTGGGCGAGCATCCACGGCTATGATTTCTTTCGCCTTCGCCGCGTCGCTATCACTTTAGAAAATATTAGTCGTTCGCTGTTAGGGTTGTTTCGTAGACGCTGAAATTGTTTGTTTTTGCGTCATCCCGACTAAAGCTGCGCACGCAGCTGCATGGAGGGATCTCCCCATATTTTAAGGGAGATTCCTCGACAGCGCAAAACCAAAAGGTTTTGCTGGCTCGGAATGACCCAACTTAAAACGAAGGGATAGCAGTGTCGCTGGGTGCCATTTATAGTGATTAAAATCACTTTATACTAGCATCTAACTAAAATTGATGATAAATATAAAAAGATAAGATGGAGAGGCCGTGTACAGCAGCACTGCCCAAGCGATGCGAAACCCCGCCCAGCGGCTCTTAGGGCTGTTGCTGGTGGCCTTTGCGTTGCTGTGTGCGCCGCAAACCAGCCTTTCTCCCGGCTTGTCCCCGGCGTATGCCCAGTCAAACCCCGCCCTGCAAACCCCGCCGCAAAAGCATAAAGATCAAAGCGTCCGCGAAATTATGAACAATTTTTCGCAAGTCTGCCTTGCCTGCGGCATTACTGCGCGGGTTTTTGGCGCCTCGATGCAATACGGTAAGGCGATTTTTCCTATTTTAGGCAGCGCGGTCGCAAAAGTGCTGTCGGTTGTGTTTGTGCTGTGGGTTTTGGTGCATATCATTCGTCTGTATGCGCCGTTCACACCCGGCGGGCGGGTGTCTAACATCAGTGGTGAGGTGTTTAATAAAGCAGGCCTCGTGCTGTTTATCGCGCTGATTTTGATGTCGAGCCAATCGTATAAGCTGTATTGGGATTATGTGTATAAGCCGGTTGTGACGGTGTCGATTAATCTATCCAACGCGCTGCTGAATGAGGGGGCAAAAGCGCAAACCGTTGGCGGGAAATATGTGGTGGATGCTTTCACGCTGAAAGACGGCGCAAAATGCAGCGCAACCAACGTCACCGGCCTGACCGCCGAGGAAAAAGAACTGCAACTGCGCCTCGAATGCCAGATTCACACCCTGCAAAATTCGTTCACCTATGGCCTTGCCCTTGGCTGGTGGCTGCTCTGGAACGATGGGGTTTTGATTGGCACTATTCTCATGGCGCTCAGCATCATGCCGATTTTAACATTTTCCGTCACCGTGATTGACGCCCTGATGCGCTGGACGATGATAAGCGTTGTGATGCCCGCGCTGTTTGGCTGTTATATTTTTCCCTCCACGCGCAATTACGCGGTGAATGGTTTTAAGGGGCTGATGGAATCGGGGCTGACGCTGGCGATTGTGGCGGTTGTGGCGGTGATGACGGCGGGGATTATGCAAGAGGCGGTTAAGGAAGCCGAACGGTCGCTGGGCATTGCTAGCGGCAATATCGCCAGCACGGCGCAAACGGTTAAAAACAGCGTCACACCACCATCCACGCCAACCACGCCAACAACAAAAGCAAAAACGCTCTCAGGAACAGTGACAAGCACCCCCCTAGCCGCAACAACTGCGCAGCAAATGAACAAAACTGCCGCCACAACGAATGCAACGCCCAAAACCGGGGGCGGCTGTCAGAGCATCATCTGGCCTTGTGATGGCCGAAATAATGCCGGCACAACGGGGCGCTTTGGTTCAAATTGGAGCGGCCCCAATATGATGCGCCCGCGTCATGCGGGTCTCGATATTGTCTGTAAAATTGATGACTATGTAAAAACTGGTCAAGATTCTGTTTTAACAACCGCGCCGGTCTGGGCGGCGCACGCGGGTACAGTCACGATTGCAAATGATGTCGATGATAGTAGCGCGGGCAAATTTATCAGTATCAAAGAGCCGGGCGGCATTTCAACGGTCTACCTTCACTTATCCGAAACAAAAGTAAAGCAAGGCGATGTTGTCAAGCAAGGCCAGATTATCGGCATACAGGGGCATACCGGCGGGCTAACCATTGATAACATTCACTTACATTTTGAAGTGTATGGTAAAGATAATGCATTACTTGATCCGGAAGTCTGCCTTGCGGGTAAAACACCCCCGGCAAATGGTGTTGCCGGAACCCCATCAAGCGCCCAAGGCGTCGCAAAAATACCCAACTTCGGCACCCCAGGAATTGGTCTGCTTGTAATGGCCTTAGTATTCACAACTCTTGCAATGAAAAGCGGGGTGGGAATGGGCGCCAATCTCCTTAATGTTCCGGTGCTGGCTGGCGCCGGCAAAGCCATCCTCGGCGCGGGTATGGGCGCAGCGGGCTTCTTAACCGGTATTGTGGGCGGGGCGGCGGCGGGTAAAGCCGGAGAGGCTATGGGCGCACTCCCGGATGCGCTCGGCAACATGGGACAAGCCATTGGCAATAATCCTCTTGTCCAAGGCATTCAGCAAAACATGCAAGACGGTATGGCCGCGATGCAGCAAGCCGCGATGAATAACCCGATGATGCAAGGCATTGGCCAGGGTATGGCAGATGCCGCCGGTGCACTCCAGGGCTTTGCCGATACGACTATGGGGCGCATTTCCGAAATTCAGCAAAATATTGCCCAGGGCGTCGCCCCAGCGGTGCAGGGGATGCAGGATATCGGTGGCCGTATAGCAGGCGCTGTCACGGGCGCGATGGACGCCGCCCAGCAAGGCCTGCAAAACGTCCAAAACGCTATCCCCCAAGGGCTGCGCGATGCAGGCGG
>JAJTHO010000023.1 GCA_021297975.1 Alphaproteobacteria bacterium | reverse complement strand
GCGGTTGAATCAATCCCGCCGCTGAGAAACGCGCCCACCGGCACATCAGACACCAGATGCGCCCGCACGGCATCATCAAGACGGCTGCGCACGAGGGTGACAATATCTTGGTAGGTATCGGGAATGTCTGGTTTTTCAGTCTCTAAGCGCCAATAGCATTCAGGTGTGATAGCGTCTGTTGGCGCACGCAGCGCGGCGGTATGCCCGGCGGGCAGCATCAGCACATTTTCCAGAATCGACTGCGGCTGTGTTATTGCGCCCCGGCGCAGGAAATCGGCCAGCGCATCGGTATGTGCCGTGCGGCCAACCAGACCGCTTGCGGTTAAGCCTTTGAGTTCAGAAGCAAAAAGCAGGATGCCTTGCTGGCGGCTGTATAAAAGCGGCTTAATGCCGAGTCTATCCCGCGCGAGAAACAAACGCGGCGCATCTGCGCTCGCCTTGCTATCAAACAGCGCAAAGGCAAACATGCCGCGCAGCTGTTTTACGCAGGCCGTGCCCCATTGTTTATAAGCCTCAATAATCACTTCCGTATCGGTATCGGTGCGAAAGGTGTGACCAAGCGAGCGCAGCATCTCGCGCAGCTCCCGGTAGTTATAAATCTCGCCGTTGAACACGATGCTATAGCGCCCAGTGTGGTCATGCAGCGGTTGTTTGCCTTCGGCTGTGGGGGCGATAATCGCAAGCCGGGTTTGCCCTAACGCAAGGGTGTTATCGCTGCTCTGCCATGTGCCGTTATCATCGGGCCCCCGATGGGGCATGGCGGAGACCATGGCGTTGATGCGGCTCAAGTTTTCGGGGTTAGTTGTGAAAATGCCCGCAATGCCGCACATGGTTACATCCTGATATTCAGGCCAGCGCGCTGCATGGCGCGTTTGCCGTTGCGATCGGAAAGTTCTTTGAAATGCCAGATATTCGCGGCGGCGGCGGCGGATGCGCCCGCGTTGATAGCCTTTGCGTAATCATCATATGTCCCGACACCGCCGCAGGCAATGACGGGGATTTTTACGGCGCTGCTGATGGCGCTTATAAGGTCTGTATCGTAGCCTTCGCCTTTGCCGTCGCAATGAATGCTTTGCAGAAGAATTTCGCCAACACCAAGGGATTCCAGTGTTTTTGCCCATTCCACCGGGTCTTTGCCGGTTGGGGTGGTTTTGCCGTTCGTGAAGACTTCAAGAGAGCCGTTTGCATGGCGCAGCACATCGATGCTGGCGACAACCGCTTGCGCCCCATACCGGCGAGCGATTTGGGTGGCAAGCTCTGGCGTTTCAAACAGCGCCTGATTGAGTGTTATCTTATCCGCCCCGCGCCGGAAGCGTTCGGCGGCGTCATCAAAGCTGCGGATACGTCCGCCCCATGTAAGCGGCATGAAGCAGGTTTTGCTGACCTCGTCTAAAATATCCAGCGGGGTTTCGAGGCCTTTTATTTTGTGGTCGGTGCGGCGTTTAAAGGAATACTCGCCTTGGGTAATGTCTAGATAAATAAGCTCATCCACTTTCCATTCGTTGAAGCGTTGCACTTCATGGATAGGGTCGCCGATGATTTGATGGATGGAGAAATCTTCACTGCGGATGAGCTGGCCGTTTTTTAAAAGCAAGATGGGAATAAGGCGAATTTTTAGCATACGCACACGTCATATTTATAGAGCGGTGTCATCCCGACCAAGACTGCGAACGCAGCGCGTAAGCAGTTGCGTGGAGGGATCTTTTTATAGTGATGGGGAGATCCCTCAACTGCGCTGCGCTGCGTTCGGGATGACGTGTGTAAAAATAAAGGCTTTGTGTGCATAGCTAAACCCTCAAAAAATTACGCAGCAACGTTAACCCGGCGTGCTGGCTTTTTTCCGGATGAAATTGCGCGCCCCAGATAGCGCCGTCCGCGACACTCGCGGCAAAGGGAATGCCGTGGTTACAAATGCCGGTTATCTGCGCGGGGTTTTCCGGTTTCAGCGCATAACTGTGCACAAAATAATAATCATCGCCCGCGCTTAACCCGGCATACATGGGGACGCCGGGTGTGAACTCAACCCGGTTCCAACCGATATGCGGGATGCGAATGGTGTCATCGGTTGGTATGATTTTTTCCACGCTGCCCTTGATAAAGCCTAAGCCTGTATGATCGCCATATTCCGTGCCGCGTTCGGCAAGAAGCTGCATCCCCAGGCAAATACCCAGCAGGGGTTTTTGCCCAACTACAGCGTGGCTCTGCATGGCCGCGTCCCAACCGTTCGCCCGCAAATTCGCCATGCCGTCGCCAAACGCGCCCACACCGGGCAGCACCACATGGGATGCGTCGGCCAAATCCGCAGGTGTTTCCGCGATAAACACATCCGCGCCGATATAGGCAAAGGCGTTCTCAACCGATCGCAAATTGCCTAAGCCATAATGGATAATCGCAACGCGTGGATGCGGCATCTTAGGCTGCTTTCACGGCTTTGGGCAAATCCGCAGCGGTTAAGGCATCGCCGCGCTCAAACGCCCGCGTTGCCGTCTGGCCGATGAGGGTATCCCAGTATTTTGGCGCGAGTCCCGCCGCCGGACGGCGAATGATGAGATTGTCTGCGCTGAAGATATCGCCCGGTTTGATGCTGCTGGCGGCCATGATGGAGGGGCGAAAAGCGGCGCTTTTTTCCTCACCGGCTTTAAAGGCGAAGCTAGCGGTTCCAAGGGCGGCTTCCACCATCGGGTCGTGGCGCTGCTCTGCAAATCGTTCGGCTGTTTGTGCCTTACACACGCTCACTAAATCGGCAAAAGCATCAGGCGTCAGGGAAAAGGCCTTGTCCAACGTGTCGTCATCTTTATTCAGCATGACGTGTTTTTCCACCATCACCGCGCCGAGGCCAACGGCGATTTCCGCCGCGAGGGTTGAGGTTGTGTGATCCGACAGCCCGACCATAACGCCATAGCGGGCACGCAGCAGCTCAATCGTTCTTAAATTCGCTTCCTCAAGCGGGGTGGGGTAGGCGCTGATGCAATGCAGCAGGATAAGGTCGCGGCATCCCGCATCGCGGGCAGCAGCAACGGCCTCGTCAATCTCGCGTTCATTGGCGATACCGGTTGAGATAATCAGCGGCTTACCGGTTGCGGCGACTTTGCGTATCAGCGGCAGGTGGACTGCTTCAAACGAGGCAATCTTATACAGCGGCGCATCAAGACTAATGAGCAAGTCTGCCGCGCTAAAATCAAACGGCGCAGAAAAAACCGTAACGCCTTGCTCTGCGCCATAATCAAACAGCGGCTTCATCCATTCAAAGGGGGTCTGGCCTTGCTGGTACAGCTTATGAAAGGTAGTGTTGTTCCACAGCGGGTGATGAATTTGAAAATGCGACTGGGGGGCATCGAGTGTGATTGTATCGGCGGTGTAAGTTTGCAGCTTTACAGCGTCTGCGCCGGCCTGTGCGGCGGCCTTGATAATGTTTTTTGCCCGTTCAAACGAGCCCATGTGGTTGCAGGAGACTTCGGCAATCATATAGGGCGGATGCCCGGCACCGATAGGCGTTTCCTGTATAACAATGGGGGATGGATTAGCGGACAAGGATTGGGGCATTCGTGTCTTCCTGTGGCAATGATTCGTGGGCGGCTTTATAAAAATAGCTAGCCAATTCTGTATTCGCTAACAACTGTTTTGGCGTGCCGCTGGCGATGATTTTGCCTTTATCCATAACATAGAGCATGTCGCAAAAATCCAGCGTTTCGACGCGATGGGAGATGAACAGCATGGTTTTATCAAGGCTGCGGATACCGTCTAAAATCCGCCGCTCCGTCTGGCTGTCGAGGGCGGAGGTTGCCTCATCCATAATAAGAATATCGGTGTTTTGATAGAGCGCCCGTGCAATGCCGATGCGTTGGCGCTGGCCGCCGCTGAGCCGTGTGCCGTCTTCGCCGACGATGGTTTCAATGCCTTTATCCAGCTGGCTTGCAAAGCTGTCGACTTGCGCGAGTTTCAGCGCGGTTTGCAAGCGCTCTTGATTAACGCTGCGGCCTCTATCAGCCAGCGCAACGTTCGCGGCCAGCGTGTCATCCAGCAGATAAGCACTCTGAGAGACATAGGCAATGTTTCGCCGCCAAGCGATGCTGTCTTGCTGAGTGAGCGGGATGCCATCAACCACAATCGCGCCTTGTTTCGGATAATTTAGACCGCAGATGAGGTCTATCAGTGTGCTTTTGCCGCTGCCACTGGCGCCGATAATGCCGACTTTACCGCCGAGGGGTAGTCTTATGGACACTCCATCAAGAATAAGCGCGCCTTCTGCATAGGCGAAGGAGACATTGCTAACATCAAGCGCCGTAGCCATTTTTCTGATAACGGTGCTTTCTTTGATTGTTTCCTGCGTTCCAGTATATTCCGTGAACTCATGGTGAATGACATTAAGCGAATGCGTCGATAAACGAATATTAGAGAGGGCATTAAAAATTTGCTGCATATGCGGCAGCATGCGATAGCCAGCAAAGGCATAAATCGCCATCATCGGCACAAGCTCGCTGTTGTTTTCATCTTGTGCGGTTAGAAACGCAACGGCAATCACCATGCCCACCATGGCAATCACTTCAACCACATAGCGCGGTGCAATCGCGGCGGTTTCCGACACGCTGCGCACTCTGGCATACTGTTCTGAAACGTTATTATATTTTTCAAGAAAAATATTTTCCGCATTCAGCATTTTGATGCCTTTGATAATCCGAACAGAATCAGCAGTGATGCGAAATTTATCCTCGGTCAGTGCGACGCGGCGCTGGCCTAAACGATAGAGACCCTTGCGAATACACACATACATGCCCGTGTATAATACCAGCAAGGATGCCGCCACAGTTAGTGTTAAAGCGGGATTGACGAAGACAATAAAACCAACAATTGCACACACAGAAATAAGGCGCGATGCCAGATTCAGCAGCTGCACCAGCACGTTGGTCACAACCAAGGCCACCTCGTTAAACGTGTTTTTCAGTAGTTCCATGCTGTGGCGCTTTAAGAAAAAAGCGTAAGGTTGCCGTAGGTATATCTCTAATAATTTTGAGGAGATAGAATACTCGCGGTTATTGGCAAACCGTATCAGCAAAAAATTCGTCAGCAGCGCCGAGCTGTTAGCCAGCAGAATAACGCCGCAAACAAAAACACCGATAACCACCGTAGTATTTTCTGTTGAGAAAAACTCTAGGAATTTTAACAATCCGCCCAGCATGGCGCTGCTTTCCGCGGAGGCCGGGCTAACAAGGAGCGTCATCAGCGGCGCAATCGAGGCAACCGCCAGAACCTCAATAATACCATTGATTATCATCATGCCGCACAGCAAAATGATAGCGCGTTTTTCTGTGCTGGTGAGTAAAAACAATAATTTTTTGACGAGATGACGCATGGTAAACCTGATAAAGCAGATTTACATAGCGGGTATCAAGCGGTGGTGTGAATAGCTAATCAACGGGCGTTGTGAAAAAGTAGCCCTGATAATTAGTAGGTTTAGATATTAACTGTCGAAATACCCATGCCCGCGGCGCACGCTTTCTATCACGGCATCGTCATCATCTTCGCCTGTCAAATAGGATAAATCATCAAAACGCGCCACATCCTCATGCTGCATTTTCCAGCGGATATCTTTGCGCGACATCAGTTTTTGCTGCACTTGAGAATTGAAATCATTGTAGCTGACAATTTTTTTCGCAACCAATGTTTCAATTAAATCTTCAAGAACGCGCAGCATCAGCTGATCGGTGTTGTTGAGCTGTTTTTTGTATTCTTGCGTACTCGCAATGCGGCTGAAAAAGGAATGCAGTTCCGCCTCATCAGCCGCAATTTTTTCAGATGCAACCGGTGACTTTGTTGCATACACGGCTTTTATTTTACCCTTCGCGTCGCGCGCCACATACGGCATAAGAACCTCATATAAATCAATCTATGGTTTATATTAGGGGTGAAGAGTTTAACAAAAGGTTAATAAGGCGATAAATCAAGCGCTCAAACCGGGGCAGGCGGCGGCGCTTTAACCGCTGAAATGAAGGCCTGAACCAATTCGGGGTCTTTTTCCCCCCGCCGCCGCTCAACGCCCGATGAGACATCAACGCCAGCGGGGTTTGTCTTTTCAATGGCCTTCGCCACATTTTGCGGGGTTAAACCGCCCGCGAGGAGCCAAGGCATTGATAATTTTGCGTTCATTAGGATATTCCAATCAAACGCGGTTGCGTTACCGCCGGGCTGATCCCCCGCCGGCGCATCAAGAAGCAAATAATCGGCGGCAGTGTATAGCCCCGCACGATGAATATCGCTGGCATCGCTGACGCCTAACGCTTTTATAATGCCCACATTAAACGTTCGGCGCACCTCCTCAGCGCGTTCCGGGGTTTCAAAGCCGTGGAGCTGTATGTAATCAGGTTTCACTTTTTCCATAATTTCTTCAAGCCGGCTCATCGATTCATCGACCACAAGCGCCACAATGCGCGCATTCTTGGGGCGCTTGCGCAGCATAATTTGCCCCCTGTCCGGGCTTACATAACGCACCGAATGGGGATAAAAGACCAGGCCGACAAAATCCGCGCCCGCATCATCACACGCGGCCAATATATCCGCATCGCGGATGCCGCAAATTTTAACCAGTGGTTTCGCTTTGACGTTCATAACCCGCGTATGCCATAAGACTTTTCATATGTTAAGCGCCGATTTTCCCCGCTTTTTAACCGGCGTCTATTACCAGAACCGGAAAAAGCATTTCGCAACCTCCACCGACCGGCGGTTTAAGCAGGATATTCGCCTGACGAACGCTGAGGATTTTACGCTGCATCCGGGGCAGCTTTTGGCACTGGAAATCCCAGAAGATAATGGCCACAGCTATTACGCAACCGGAAAAATTCTTCATGTTCTTGGCAGCAGCGAAGACCCCTCAACCTATAGCCTCGTTGCCGTGCATAACGCGGGAATTCCGGCTGTGTTCAGCCCGGAAACGGAAGCAGCCGCCGATGCGGCAAAGGCCGTGCCGCTTGGGAATCGCGAGGATTTGCGCGCCATACCGCTGATAACCATCGACGGCGAAGACGCCCGCGATTTTGACGATGCCGTTTATGCGGCGCCCTATCATTCACCGGAATACGGTGATGGCTTTCATATTATTGTCGCGATTGCCGATGTGTCGCATTATGTCCAGCCAGATACCGCGCTGGATGTAACAGCGCGGGAGCGCGGCAATTCGGTGTATTTCCCGGATAGAGTCGTGCCGATGCTGCCAGAGGCGTTGTCCAACGGCTGGTGCTCGCTGAAACCGGGTGAAGAGCGCGGCTGTCTCGCTGTGCATCTCTGGATTGATGGACGCGGGCGCAAACACAAACACCGCTTTTGCCGCGGTCTGATGAAATCGGCGGGGCGGTATACCTACACGGCTGTGGAAGAGGTGATAAAAGGCAATACGCATGACCCGTTGCTCGCGCCGCTGTATGCCGCGTATCAGGCGCTGCGTAAGGCACGCGTTGAGCGCGGCGCGCTGGAAATTGTTAGCTATGAGCATAAAATCCGCTTTGATGAAAACCATGAAGTCACACGAATAGAGCCAGCCCCACATCTGATTGCGCATCAGGTGATTGAGGAAATGATGGTGCTGGCAAACGTTGCGGCGGCAGAGCTTCTTGATAATCAGCGCCTCGCGGCACTCTACCGCGTTCACCCCGCGCCCAGCGCGGATAGAATGATGGGGCTTAATAACACCCTTAAACATTTGAATATTGGGATTAGCAAAGGCGCAGAGCCAACGCCGCAAACGTTTAACAGTCTTTTGTCGAAAGCAGTTAGCAAACCGTTTGAACGCCTCGTTCAGCAATCGGTGCTGCAGACGCAAGCACAGGCAAATTACAACCCTGATAACGTGGGGCATTTTGGTTTGGGGCTGGATAGATATTGCCATTTCACATCCCCCATCCGCCGCTATGCGGATTTAGTTGTGCACCGGGCGCTGCTGGCGCATTTGGGCGAGAAAGACGGCGCGGTTGAGCCGGTTAAAACGCTGAATACCTTAGCCGGTCATTTATCCAAAACAGAGCGCCGCGCAGCGGGAGCCGAGCGCGATGCAACCGCGCGTTTTGTGGCGCGGTTTTACGCGCAGCGTATGGGCGAGCATGTGGTGTGCACCGTCGTGCGCGCCTTTGGCAGCGGGCTTATTGTGGTGATGTCGGATTCACTGGCCGAAGCGTTTATCCCGCGCGATTTTATCGGCGATGACCGGTATCGCTTTGATGAGGTGACGCAAACCCTTCAGGGGATTCGCCGCCGCCGGGTTTATGGGGTGGGGGATAGCCTAAGGTGTGAGGTGTACCGGGTTGATACACTAACCGGGCAAGTGCTGCTACGGGTTGTGGATGTTTTATTTTCTCACCGTACGAAACCAAGTGGTAAGGATGGTGAAAAACCGAGCGGCAAACCGCAACCAAAACGCCGGGATAAGGCGAAAAAACACCGCCCTAGCCAGAAAGAACGTAAAAAAGCCGCAAAACATGGTCATTCCAAAAAAGCGACGTCATCCCGACCAAAGCCGCTTTAGCGGCGACGCGGAGGGATCTTTTTCAAACTGAAGCGAGATCTCTCGACGTCGCAAGGCGATGCCTTGCTGTGCTCGAGATGACGCCAATTTTTGTTGAAAGCACTTGACGAAACAGCGTTAACCATTAGAAAGAGTACCTCGAAATAGATTCTGGGGACTGTCATGGCCAAAGCAACAACTATATTAATTCGTCTCGTCAGCACGGCTGATACTGGCTTTTTCTATGTCACCAAGAAAAATCCCCGCACGAAAACCGACAAAATGAAAATGCGCAAATACGACCCCGTGGCGCGCAAACACGTTGAATTCACCGAAGCGAAAATTAAGTAAATCGCTGGATAGCGGGTGTGGAGCATTTTCTTCAACTCGATATCGTAAAATTCTGGAGCGGGTATCTTTCTCCTGAACGTTTGGTTTCCTTCGTCCAAGCAATTTTTCTTCTTACACTAGGCTATTTACTTGCACGCGGCATGAGCCGAGGTGTGCATCGAGCCGCGCGTAAACGACTTAAAGCGCAGCAAGCCGTTGTTATTTCCCGCATTCTTTTTGGCTTTGTGATGGCCATTGTGCTCGTCTCAACGCTGCGCCAGGTGGGGTTTGATCTCAGCATCTTTGTCGGCGCAGCAGGGGTTTTAACGGTTGCTATCGGTTTTGCCTCGCAAATTTCCGCGTCAAACCTTATCAGTGGTGTTTTCCTGCTGATGGAGCGCCCTTTTGAAATTGGTGAGACAATAAAGATTGGTGCAACAACCGGGGAAGTTATTTCCATTGATTTGCTGTCAACCAAAATTCGCACGTTTGATAACCAGCTGGTTCGGCTACCTAATGAGACAATTATCAAGACTGAGCTGGCGAATTTAACCCGCCTGAAAACGCGCCGCGTTGATGTTGTGCTCGAAATTGAATTACCAGCAACACCCGAACAGGTTTTTCAAGCCTTGCGCCCGATAGCGTTAAATCAGCCCTTTCTTGTTGAAAATGAACCTTTTTTCACGGTTAATGGCTTTTGTCCGGGCGGATTTAAGGTGACATTTGGGGTTTGGGTTGAAACTAAAGATTACGGCGCTGCCGTTACAGTCTTGTATTCAAACATACTTTCTGCTTTGCAAACTGCCGGTATTACGAACAATCGTGCCACACCAACGCAATATTTTCCCGTTAACGCTGCATAAATGTAGTGCATATAGAACTATTTTGTGGTATTTCTCACATAGAACATGGGATTCGATTATGTCTGATACAAATTTGCACCTTGAAGATGTTGCCGCCATTGCGACTAGTCTGTGTGACATTGAGCAGCTCACTGAATTTGTTCGCAAATTAAACGCTGTAAAGGTTACTGAAGCCGCACTCGGCATCCTTGAATTCCCGCAAATGATTGAGCTTTCCGCCCGTATTGCCGCGCATGGCATTGAAAATCGGTATCTATCGCTGGAAATCGGCACCGATCAAATTGAAGAAGGCATTCTTGATTATAAAATTGTCGGCGAATCGGAATTTTTAGACATTGTTGTCGATGAAATGGCAGCAAAAGGCACGTTACCGTTTGAAAAAGACCCGCAATTCCACCGTGTTTCGGCTGTTATTACAGCGGCACAGATGGTTGCCAACAATTTGGGCCCCGATGAGAAAGCTATTCAAGATACCCTCAAGCGCGGTCAGGATTTAGCCAATTTACCCGCCGGAACCAAGGAACGCGCCGAAGAAACTAAAGAGTTTTTAACGGACTTGTGGGCGTATTTGGATAAGAAACTGGCGAAGAAAACGGCGCCTAAATAGCCGTATTGGCCTTTTCGGGTCGGCCTGTTATCATACGATATGCGGCCTAATCCCTACATTGATTACACGGATGCTCTCGCGGCGATTCCATCAGACCGTCGCCGGGCGCTTAAGCCCGCATCTGCCGCCATAAAATACAATTTTTCCAGCAATGATTACCTTGGTTTAAGCCAGCATCCAGCGGTGCGTGCGGCAGCTATCGCAGCGACACAAAACGCGGGCGCAGGCGCGGGCGCGGCGAGGCTGATAACCGGGAATCACGAGTATTTTGAGGAAACAGAAGCCGCGCTGGCTTTGCTTAAAAAAACCGAAGCGGCGCTTTTGTTTGGCTCTGGGTATCTTGCCAACGCAACTGCGCTTCCTGCTTTGTTATCAACAGGTACATGGCAGGTGCTGGTTGACCGCCTGGCGCACCGAAGTTTGCTCGATGGGGTGATGAACAGCGGCGCGGCATGGAGCCGCTTTCGCCATAACGACATGAATCATTTAAGCGATAAGGCGGAATCGGCAGTGGCCGCCGGATACCGCCCGTTTATTGTCGTTGAAAGCGTGTACGGCATGGACGGCGATACGGCGGATGCGGCGGCGCTTTTTGAAATTAAACAGCGCACCGGCGCGCTTATCTATGCCGATGAGGCGCACGCAACAGGCGTTTTGGGGATAGGCGGAGCAGGGCTTCTCAGCGGCGTTGCGGATATAATCCTCGGCACATGCGGCAAGGCCTTAGGCAATTTCGGCGCGTTTATCGCCGCAAAACGGGTTGTGGTGGATTACCTGATTCAATTTTGCCCGGGGTTTATTTATGCAACGGGCTTGCCGCCGGGCGTTGTGGCGGGAACAGAAGCAGCGGTGCGGCTGCTCCCGGAAATGGAGAGCGCGCGCGCATCCTTGCTGCAACGCGCAGATACAGTAAGGATAAAAGCGCAGGCAGCGGGCTTTCAAGCCGGCAATAGCACAACACACATCATCCCGCTTTTATGCGGCAGCGATGCGCGGGCGTTAAAACTCGCGGCGCATTTAACCGCGCATGGATGCACTGCAACCGCCATTCGTCCGCCCACCGTGCCGGAGGGCAGCGCGCGGGTGCGCTTGTCACTATCAACAACATTGACGGATGCGGCATACACCGCGCTTTTCGATGGATTGGAACGCTGCGATTTTTAGTTGCCCTCAACGCTAGAGGTGGATACCACAAAGGACTATTAATTTTCAGGGCGGTTATGCGGTTATTGCTTACTTTATTGCTGGTTTTCTCTTTAACGGCGTGTGGCGGCGCGGGTTTTAACGGTACGGCCTTTAGCGGCAGCGCCATTGGCAAAACAGAATTCCCCGCACCGCCCGAAGATACAGGTGATTTTGTTGCGAAACCGCTTGCAACCGGTAAGCGGCAAATGGTTGTAACGGGACACCCTCTCGCAACAGAGGCCGCCATAAAAATGCTAGACCAAGGCGGCACGGCGATGGATGCGGTTGTTGCAGCCCAAGCGATGCTAAATCTTGTTGAGCCGCAATCAAGCGGTATCGGCGGCGGCGGCTTTTTAATGTATTATGACGCCAAGAAAAAACGCACGCTGTTTTTTGATGGCCGTGAGCGTGCGCCGTATAGTGCAAGCGCAAGACAGTTTTTAGATGCAAACGGCAAGCCCTTAAAATTTTATGATGCTGTTATTGGCGGGACAGCTGTTGGTGTTCCGGGTATTGTGAAGCTGCTGGAAAGCGCACATTCTGAGCTCGGTTTATTGCATTGGCATGATACGATTATGCCGGCGGTTGAGGCTGCCCGCGAGGGAGTCCCCGTAACGCCGCGTCTAGCACGCCAGATTGCCGCAGATCCATACTTGCCGCTCAATCCCGCTGCACGCGCCGTGTTTTATGACAATCGTGGCAGACCGCTCGCACCGGGAGCGATACTTGAAAACCCGGCACTTGCCGAAACCCTAAAGCGTATCGCGGTGAATGGCTCGCGTGAGCTGTATGCCAACTACATCACCGATGATATTATGAAAGCCGTGAATACGGCGGCGCATCGGCCGGGCAATCTGAACATCAATGATTTTGTTTTGTATGATGTGGTGAAGCGCAAGGCACTGTGCGGTAAATACCGCGACTACACTGTGTGTAGTGCGCCCGCACCAAGCTCTGGCGGGATTGCCTTGCTTCAAGCGCTGTCGCTGCTGGAAAAATACGATCTTAAAAAGCTGGGCGCGGATAATCCACAAAGCGCATTTTTGATTACAGAGGCATCCAAACTGGCCTTTGCCGATAGAGACCGCTTCGTTGCTGACCCGGCATATATTCGCGGCGATTTAAGCCGGTTGCTTGATAAAAAATACCTAGAGTCACGCGCTAAACTTTTAAACCCTAACAAGAGCATGGGCGTTGCAGCGCCTGGCCAGCCGGGAGGCGGGCTTGTGTTTGCCGATGCTGGGGCTGCGATCGAGCCGATCAGCACAACACACATCAGTATTGTTGACCGCTATGGTAATGCCGCGTCACTGACCAGCAGCATTGAAAATGTCTTCGGTAGCCGTATTTTTGTGCGCGGGTTCTTCCTCAATAATCAGTTGACCGACTTTTCTTTTATTCCAGAGGTTAATGGTGTCCCCGTTGCAAACCGTGTTGAGCCGGGCAAACGCCCGCGCAGCAGCATGTCGCCAACGATGATTTTTGATAAAAAAGGCCAGTTGCGCTATGTGCTGGGTTCGCCTGGTGGCTCGCGCATTATTGGCTATGTGCTGCACAGCGTTGTGGCACTGGTTGATTGGGAACAGGGGCTGGATACCGTTGTTGCCGCGCCGCGCATAACAAATCGCAATGGCGTTACCGAGCTTGAGCAGGATCGTGCCAGTAAAGAGCTGGGTCTAGCCTTAGAAGCTAAAGGCCAAGACGTTAGCTATGTGCCGATGGTGAGTGGGCTGAATATTATTGCCCGCGATGCGAAGGGGAATCTAACAGGCGCGGCGGATCCGCGGCGCGATGGGGCGGCGAAGGGGAATTAAGCTTTAAAGCCGCACCAACACCGCAGCAGAGGCATACAACCCCTCACCCCGGCCAATCCAGCCCAATTTTTCCGCCGTTGTCGCTTTAATCGCAACGGCATCAACGGCAATACCCAGCAAACCAGCGATATTCTGGCGGATAGCCTCGCGGTGCGGCGCGATTTTGGGCGCCTCAGAAATAATGGTGAGATCAACATTCACGACGCTGCCCCCCCGCGCACGCAAGAGCTGCATCGCCTTGTCCACAAAAATCCGTGACGCCGCGCCGCGCCAGGTGGTATCATTGGGCGGAAAATGCACACCAATATCCGCCTCACCCATCGCGCCCAATAGCGCATCGGTAAGCGCGTGCAGAACTGCATCGGCATCCGAATGGCCTTTGAGCGCATGGGTATGCGGAATACGCACCCCGCCGAGTGTGACCGCATCGCCCGCTGTAAATGGATGAATATCAACGCCGTAGCCGACGCGAAAACCCTCAGCGTTAGAGCCGCCCCGCGTTGCCAGAATCGCCTCCGCCAGCGCCAAATCCCCCGGATGGGTGATTTTCATATTGGCATCAGGGTTTTCCACCATGGTGATGTTTAGCCCCGACAGCTCCGCCAGTGCGCTATCGTCACTGACGCTTAAATCAGCAAACTGCGCGTGCGCCTTTTTAATGGCATCGGTGCGAAAGGCTTGGGGCGTTTCCGCTGCCCAGAGGACGCTGCGCTCTAGTGTTGTGAGAATATCGCCGCTGGTCGTTGTGTGTTTTAACGTGTCCACCACGCCATGCCCCAATATCGCGCCGTCTTTACCCGGCAGCGCCGCCAGCAACGTATTCAGTGCCTTTTCGGTTAGCAATGGCCGGGCAGCATCATGAATGAGGACGTATTCTGTTTTTGCCGTCAAGGCCTCAAGACCATGGCGCACACTTTCTTGGCGACTGCTGCCGCCTTTGACCATACGCACCAAAGGGTGATTCAACAAAAAAGCAGGTAGGGGCACGGCTACGCCGGTCGGCGGCACAACAAGGATAAGCTCTGCGCAGGCTGTTTGCCCCAGAAAAAGCTCAAGACTGTGCTGCACGAGCGGCTTACCGCCAAGCGGCAGAAATTGCTTTGCGGTGTTGCCGCCAAAGCGCGTGCCGCTTCCTGCGGCGACAACTATAACGGCGAAGGACATCATACGGTGCAGCTTTTCATAAAATTCTTAGAACTGTCGTCATCCCGAGCGTAGCGCAGCGAGTCGATGGATCTCCTCGCAATTATAAACAGATCCCTCCACGCGGCTTCGCCTTGGTCGGGATGACGCCTCTTGAATAAAGAATGTATTTTCATGATTGTATAACCAGCTTCGCGTGTTTTTTCTTCCCCGCCGATAACCGTGCCTCCACTTTGCCGCCCAAATCATCCGGCATCAGCCGCGCCGTTTCCTCCCGCGTAACCGGCGCATCATTCAGCCGCACGCCGCCGTCTTTTAAAAGACGCCGCGCTTCGGATTTGCTGACCGCTAACCCCGCCTCAACCAACACATCAAAATACGGCAAACCTGCCGCGGGCAATGTCAGCGCAACAACCGGCAACCCTTCCAGCCCGCCGCCCGCAAAAACCCGCGCCGCCGTGGCCTCTGCCTCAAGCGCAGCATCCCGGCCATGCGCCAGCGCGGTGACTTCGGTTGCAAGGCGCACTTTCGCGCCGTTTAGCGCCGCGCCGCCGCCCGCGCACAGCGCCTCAATTTCAGACAAGGGAAGCAGCGTAAACAGCTTTAAAAACCGCTCTACATCCGCATCATCCGCATTGCGCCAATATTGCCAGAAGTCAAAAACGCTGAGACGCGCTGCGCTCATCCACACCGCCCCGCCCGCTGTTTTGCCCATTTTCGCGCCGCCGGCGGTGGTCAGCAGCGGCACGGTGACAACAAAGGTTTCCTTGCCTTGAACCCGGCGCACAAGGTCTATCCCCGAAACCATGTTGCCCCATTGATCCGAGCCGCCCATTTGCACCAGGCAATCATGCCGCTTATTTAATTCAAGAAAATCATATGACTGCAACAGCATGTAGTTAAATTCAAGGAACGACAGCGGCTGTTCCCGCTCTAAGCGCAGCCGCACGCTGTCAAACGTCAGC
Organism: Alphaproteobacteria bacterium; assembly: GCA_021297975.1. Taxonomy (GTDB): domain Bacteria; phylum Pseudomonadota; class Alphaproteobacteria; order JAJTHO01; family JAJTHO01; genus JAJTHO01. Next base: position 2,223 of record JAJTHO010000023.1, on the reverse strand, counting down.
ATTCGGTTGATAGAAAAATGCACGCCAATATCGCGCAGGAATTCAACATAGTTGAGCTGTAACAGCCAATCGGCGTTATCCACAACAACCGCGCCGGTGGGGCTATCATCAAAGCGCAGATATTGGCGGAAAAGCCGCTCAATACCCGCTTTATTAGTGGCTATGGCCGCATCATCCAGCAGTTGCCGCTGGGTATCTTTGCCCGATGGGTCACCAACCTTCGTTGTGCCGCCGCCCAGCAAAACAATCGGCCGATGCCCCGCATCCTGCCAATGGCGCAGCAGCATGATGGTCAGCAAATGGCCGACATGCAGGCTATCCGCGGTAAGGTCAAAGCCAACATAGGCCGCACGCGGCGTGCCGCTACTAAGGGCGGCATCGAGCTTTTCCGGCTCGCTCACCTGATGAATAAAGCCGCGCGCAGAGAGCGTTGACAGCAGAGTTGATTTAAAGGCTGTGTTCGTCATATGCCTTTAGTATAACAAGCGCGATAGGACGTCATGCAAGAACTTTACACAGCATTAGGATTGATGAGCGGCACCTCAGCCGATGGCATTGATGCCGCGATTATTGAAACGGACGGCGAATCGGTTGTGCGCTCAAAGGCGGCGATGACGATGCCGTATAGCCGGGATTTCAGCGTGCGCGTCTTGGATGCGGCGGCGTCCGGCGTTGCGGATGCGGGGCTGGAACAACAAATCACGGTTATTCATAACGCGGTGATACAGGCTTTATGCACGAAAACGGGTATTCCTTTATCCAGTATCGACGTTATCGGCTTTCATGGCCACACCATTGCCCATAAGCCCGCCGAGGGCTTTACCCGGCAAATCGGCGACGGCGCGATGCTGGCGGGTTTAACAGGCCGCCCGGTGGTGTTTGATTTCCGCAGCGCAGACGTTACCGCTGGCGGACACGGCGCACCGCTGGTTCCTGTGTATCACCGCGCCTTGGCGGCGGGTATCCCAAAGCCTTTGGCCGTTGTGAACATTGGCGGCGTTGCGAATATTACCTTTATTGACGAACAGAACGAGCTGCTCGCCTTTGATATGGGCCCCGGCAACGCGCTGATTAATGATGCGATGATGATGGCGTTTGGTTTGCCGTATGATAAGGACGGCGCGGTGGCGCTTAGCGGCGTTGTGCAGGAAAATCTGCTGATTGCCTGGCTGCAACATCCGTTTTTCGCGCTAAAGCCGCCTAAATCTTTAGACCGCAACGCGTTTGTTAATGTTTTAAAAACCGCGCTGCCGCTGAAAACGCCCGATGCGGTGGCAACACTCACCGCGTTTACCGCGGCAACCATTGCGCTGGGGCTGAAATACCTGCCCGTGCCGCCAAAGCAAATTTTACTCGCGGGCGGAGGCGTGCACAACGCCGCTCTGCGCCAGATGCTGGGCGAGCGCAGCGGCTTGCCGGTTTCATCGGTTGCCGATGTGGGCTGGACAGCCGATCATTTAGAGGCGGAAGCCTTCGCCTTTCTTGCCGTGCGGCATATGAAGGGCTTACCGAACAGCTTCCCCACCACAACCGGCGTTCCCGTGCCAACCATCGGCGGACGGCTTGCCCCCGCCGTGAAGGCGGCTTCTGCTTGACGAAGGACGCCCCCGGCGAGACCGTAACACTCAGCATCACCCATCTGGGCGCGATGGGTGATGGCGCGGCGGCGTATCAGGGGCAAACCGTTTTTGTGCCGTTCACCGCGCCCGGCGACACGATTCACGCCGCGATAGAGCCGGGAAATCGAGCGCGCCTTCTCGATATAATAACCCCCAGCCCAGACAGAGCCGCGCCGCACTGCCCCGTTTTTGGCCAATGCGGCGGGTGTCAGTTGTTGCATCTTTCAGAGGAGACATACCGCAGCTTTAAACAAAATATCCTGTTTGAGGTGGCGAGGCGGCTTGATGTGAATCCGGCGGTGCTGCAACCCGTCGTGTTGATTGGCGAAGGCGCGCGGCGGCGTATTGACATAAAAATTGCCGTGCACAAGGGCATTGTGCGCATGGGCTTTTTTGCCGCTAAAAGCCATGAGCTGGTGGATATTACAGAATGCCTTGTCACGACGCCGGGGATTACCACCCTGTTTGCGCCGCTGCGGGCGCTGTTCTCTAGCTTTAAAAAGCCGGGCGTGCTGCACGGTTTGGCGCTGACGCAGGTTGAGGCGGGGTTTGATGCGCTGGTAACGCTGCGTGCGCCGCTGCATCCGCTGGATACGGCGGCTTT
>JAJTHO010000158.1 GCA_021297975.1 Alphaproteobacteria bacterium | reverse complement strand
GTTGAAATTCAAAAGCAGCTTTTGGAAACGGCCTTGACCCGACTTGACCTTGTCTCCTCCGGTTTTAAAGAACTGTGCGCGGATATGGTGTTTTTCCTCCGCCGGATTGAACACATGGCCAGCAGCCGCCAATTGCTTGTTGAGCGCGGCACGATTACTGAGGCCGATGCACTGGCACAAATGGAAACGGCGCTGTTTGCCGAATGGCGCAGCTATTGGATTCGCGGCAATGCGTTTTTGATTCCACTTGAGGATGCAGGGGACAAAGAAGGCATTCAGGCGCACAAAGATTATGTCGAGGCGGTGCTTACCCCCCTATTCATGGCAGCGCCGATTTTTGAACGGTCTTACATGAAACCGCTGGGTTATCCCGGTGATTTTGAAATTATGAACATGGTGTATGATGGCCATGATCAGGGCGATACCCTGTATGGCAAGTTTTTACACCGCTTAGGCCTCGTTGTTGCCTTCTGTATTGCTGAGCGCATGAATGTGGTGAAGCAAGAAATTGAAAGCATCTTCATCAAAAACACCGAGCAAAACAGCGTTCGCATTGCGAATTTAGGTTGTGGCTCCGCCCGCGAAGTGCCCGATATTTTAAAGCTGTATAACGATGAAGTGTTCCGCTTTAAATTGGATTACCTGCTGCTTGATCAGGATCAACCGGCGCTGAATCAAGCGCTTAACCGCAGCAGGCCGCTTGCCGCCCGCCATCCGCAACGGGTTAACGTTAAATCCTGTCAACTCTCGTTCCTGGATCTCATGAAGCCGCAAACAACCTTACAAAAAGAAGGCGCGTTTGATATTATTTATACTGTCAGCCTTATTGATTACATCAACGGACGCCGCGCCAATATTCTGCTGAAATCCCTGTATTCGAATCTTAAAGTGGGCGGCAAGCTGATTATTGGCAACATGGCGGCAACACCTGACCGGAATCTGTTCCCTATGGATTATCTGACCGATTGGGTGGTTATCTACCGGAATCCGCAAGAAATGCTGGATCTGGCGCAGGGATTAGACAACGCGAAAGTGAGCCTTGTTCAGGAATCAACGGGTCGGGTGCATCTCTTGTTCGTGGAGCGTCTCGCCTGATTGCGAAGAACCGTCTGCTGAAACAACGGTGCTTATCGGTATATTCAGGTATATTTGCGTGCCTTCACCAACGATACTTTCAATCTGGATAGAGCCGGCGTGCATTTCCATAATTCTTTTCACCAGCGGCAGACCCAGACCCAAGCCGTCGCGCGCATGTTCCATACTGTCGCCAAGTTGCACAAAGGGCTCAAGTGCTTTCGCAATATCTTCTTGTTTAATGCCTATTCCGTTATCTTGAACAACGATTGAAAGATAACCTTCGTTAACGGTCGTGATAGAAACGGTAACCTCGGCGCCGATTTTTTTGCCATACTTAATACTGTTGGTAATAAGGTTTATTAGTGCCTGTTGAATCAGGCGCGCATCAACATGAAGGATGCAGTCCGCGAAAGGCTCAACAGCCAGAAGAATTCCCTTCTCATGGGCGCGATGTGCGACAAGCTTCATTGATGTGTCGAGTATTTTACTGAGCTGCGCAGGTTCGGGTTGATACTGAATCTGGCCAGTTTCTGTTTTGGTGTAATCCAGAATATCGTTGATAATGCCCAGCAAATGCGAGCCGCTGATGAATATATCGTTAGCATACTCCGCGTATTTTTTATTACCCACATCCCCAAACATCTCTTGGCGTATGATGTCTGCGAAACCGTTAATGGCATTCAGCGGCGTGCGCAGCTCATGACTAATCGTTGCCATGAATTGTGTTTTTGATTTGCTGGCGCTCTCGGCTTCAAAAAACAGCGCACGGGTATTGTCATATTGCTTTTGCATCTTAAGCGCGGCGCGGTACTCTTTCCGTTTAAACGCTTCATGAACATAAGCCGTGTATATCGCTAAACCACATCCCAAACAGAGAAAGAAAAAATTGTTGATAAGTGTTTCAAAAGGCACAGGGTTTACCCACAACACAACCACATGATACAGTATCAACGTACTGATACAGCAGAAAATAACTCTGGATAAATAGAGTCCAAACATCAGCGAACAAAACGTCATTACCATCAAAAGCCCGGCGAAATAATTATCGCGGATAGGGGTATCGGCAATCGCCACCATAGCAATCAGTCCGTATGTTGCGGCGCAATAAAATGTTGTCATGGAAAATTGCTGTAATTTCTCAAACTGGCGGCTCCACGTAAACGCCCAGCACGCAAAAAAGAAGGGCGCTCCCAAGCCATATCGAATCAGCCATATTTTTTGTAATTCTTCAGGATTTGATGCCAGAACATAATCGAGGATACCGAATAGTAAGTAGAGCAGCGTCCCAAAAAAAATTGATGAGCGCGTTGTTTTTAAAGAGCTTTGCAGTTGGAAATGAAAGTATTCTCTCTCTGCCTGTTCATCCCAAAACCGCAACGTCCAAGGATTCAGCGCCCAGCGTGCCTCATCTGAGCCTGATTTTTCAGCGCCGACATTGAGGCTACTGTTCTCCATACCAAAGACTCTGCGTTCTAATGCTTTAAAAAATATTAACTTTTGGGCGCGCCGCCCGCGCTTGCCCGTAACGTTTTTTTAAGCATACCCGCATAAGGTGCTGCCAACACTAGAAAAAAAGTCCCCACATCCTTATCGGGAGCGACCCATGAAACACACATTTGTAACCGCATTAGCCGCCGCTTTGCTGGCGAGCAGCGCAAACGCTGCCGGCTTTGCCATTAAAAACGAAGCGCCCACCTACCTCGGGCAATCCTATGCCGGGGTGAGCGCGGCGAGTGACGATATTGCAACACAATTTTACAACGGTGCGCTCATTGCGCAATACAATGCCAATCACATCAGCGGGGGTAGCAGTGTGTTGCTTCCCGCAATTGAAGCGAAGAATTTCAGCGCCAATAGCAGCGCCGGATTGCCCGTTTCTGGCCGAAGCAGCCGGGGCAACGCGGTACAAAACGTTGCGATTCCGAATCTATCCGCTGTGTTGCCATTGGATAGCCGCTGGACCGCCGGTCTTGCGCTCACCTCCCCGTGGGGACTGGCAACAAACTATGACGACGATTGGAAAGGTCGCTATTACGGTATCAGCACACGGCTGAGCACAATTAACGCCACCCCCACGCTGGCTTACGCCGTGACGGATTCGCTTGCGATATCCGCGGGCGCGCAGGTGCAGTACGCGAAAGGCCGCCTGACCAATGCCGTTGATTGCGGCTTAATCAACGCGGCGTTTGGCCTAGGTCTTGGCGGTTATGTCCCCGGCAGCAGCGCGAATGATTGCCACGCCGATTTGCAAGGCAGCGATTGGGGATACGGTTATACCGGCGGTCTGCTCTATAAACCCGATATGCGAACCCGCATCGGCCTGAGCTATCGCAGCGAGATTGACCATGAGCTTAAAGGCGATGTGAAATACAACAACCCGAACCCGATTTTTGCCGCGGTTGGCCTGCGCAATGGGGATGCAAGCTTGCGCGTTAAAACGCCCGCTGTTGCAACCTTTGGCGTTCAGCACGACCTAACCCCGGAATGGACGCTCGGTATGGAAGCGCAGTGGACACAATGGGGCAGCACGGAAGAATTCCGCGCCCGCTTTACCTCTGGCCAGGCGGATAACGTTATCGATGCCGATTGGAGCGATGCGTGGTTTTACAGCCTCGGCGGGAGCTATCGCCCCGATCAAGGCCGCGCGATTTATCGCTTTGGTGCGGGTTTTGACCAATCACCGGTATCAAACCGCACCCGCGAAGTGCGTGTGCCGGATTCAAACCGCTATTGGCTCTCGGCTGGGGCGGGGTATGAGCTGACCAGCAACGTTCGTTTGGATGCGACCTATCTTGCCATGCAGTTCGATGATGGGCGGATTAGCCAAAACGCCAGCGGCAACAATGCCCTGCGCGGAACGCTCAACGGCGAATTCAACAGCTTTTTAAATATTATCAGTTTACAGCTCAGCAGTAAATTTTGATAAAGGACTTATAGTGGCGTCATCCTGAGCGCAGCGAAAACCGTATGGTTTTTGCGAAGTCGAAGGATCTCCCTGTCATTTTGAAAAAGATCCCTCCATGCGGCTGCGGGGCAGCCTTAGTCGGGATGACGTAACTGTATTAGCTCAGCAGTAAGTTCTGATAACGCCGCGCCGGGGTCTGGGCGGCGCAACAGCGATTCGCCGATAAGGATGCCCTTTGCGCCCATGGTTTGAACACGGCGGAGGTCTGCGGTTGTTTTCAGCCCGCTTTCGCTGAGGAGAAACGTAGTGGCGGAAGCAAGCGCGGCAAGCTGCGCGGTTATGTCTAAATCGGTTTTAAGCGTTTTCAGATTGCGGTTGTTGATACCCAAGAGCGGCGGGTTCAGTTTTAAAGCGCGTTCCATCTCTGCCGCATCGTGAACTTCAACTAATGTATCGAGGCCATAGGCCGTTGCGGCGGCCATGAGCTCAGAGGCCAGCGCGTCAGACACCGCCGCCATGATGATCAGGATTGCATCTGCCCCGTACGCCGCTGCTTCCGCGACTTGGTAAGGGTCAATCATGAAATCCTTGCGCAGCATCGGCAAAGGGCACGTTGCGCGCACGGCGATAAGGTCTGTTAGATGCCCGCCGAAATACGGCGTGTCGGTGAGGACAGACAAGCAATGCGCGCCGTTTGCGCGGTATCCTTCCGCCACATCGGCGGGGTTGTAGCGGTCTTCAGGGAAAAACGCCCCGGCACTGGGCGATTGCTGTTTTGTTTCGGCGATAACGGCGAGCGTTCCTTCTGCATGCGCCGCTTTCAGGGCGGCTAAAAACCCGCGCGGCGGAACATTGGCGGCGGCGGCTTCTAACGCGGCAAGGGAGCGCGCGGCTTTATGCGCTTTGACCTCATCAGCTTTGGCGGCGCAAATCTCGCTCAGGATATCAGTCATAAAATTTTTTCCGCTGCGTCATCCTGAGTGAAATGAAACCGCAAGGTTTCATGTAATCGAAGGATCTCCCTTAGATAAGAGGGAGATTCCTCGGCGGCGCAAAACCTTTTGGTTTTGCTGGCTCGGAATGACGCCAAACTAACCATTGCCGCCACCTAAAAACGCCCGCACGGTCTTAAGATGCTGGGCGAACGCCCCAGAATCAAGACACTCCGCCGCTTTTTCCGCGCCGCTGCGCAGGGAATCGACAGTACCCGCAATCTTTAACGCCGCCGCCGCGTTATACAAAACCGCATCACGAAAGGCGCGCGGCGCAGTGCCGTCTCCAAGCCCGACAATCGCCGCCGCGTTCTCGGCTGCATTGCCGCCGCGCAGCTCTTGCAGTGTGCACGGCTCAAGCCCCGCATCCGCCGCTTCTGAATAGCGCACGATAACGATACCGTCTTTCAACTCCGCTGTGCGGCTTGCGGCTGCGGGGTTTAACTCATCAAGGCCGTTTTCACTGTGCACCACCAGCGCCCGCGTTGCGCCGAGATTTTTCAGCGTGTGCGCGACAATCTCCACAAGCTCAGGCGCATACACGCCAATCAATTGAAAGGCGGGCTGGGCGGGATTGCTGAGCACACCGAGGACATTAAAAAGACTGCGCACACCTAAAGCCCGCCGCGCCGCGCCAATCGCGGCCAAGGCCGGATGATGATGCGGCGCAAAGAAAAAGCCGAACTGGTGCGCCGCCAAACAGGCTTCCATGGTTTTTGTGTTGGTGTCTAAGCGAAGCCCCAAGGCCTCCAGCACATCCGCAGACCCGACACTGCCCGATACCGCGCGGTTGCCATGTTTCGCAACCGGCACGCCGCAGGCGGAAACCAGCAGCGCCGTTGCGGTTGAGATGTTATAGGTGTTCTGCCCATCCCCGCCCGTGCCGCAGGTGTCAAGGCACAGCGGCGGCGCTGTGATGCGCAGCATTTTCCCTCGCACGGCTTTTGCCGCCCCGGTTAGCATATCCACGGTGATTGGCCTTGCGGCGCACAGCGCGACAACCGCACCGGCCAGCGCCGGGGGGAGCTCGGGGGACAGCACCGCGCCGAACACGGCTTCTGCCGTGTCGCTGTCCAGCGGCTCTCCGGTTAACAGCGCGTTCAATGCCTCTTGCGGGGTCATATCGGATACTGCACCGTAAGCGTCTCTGGGGCTTTTCCCCTTGAGAGCGCCAGAAAATTCGCCAGCAGTTGATGGCCAAAGGTTGAGGCGACACTTTCGGGATGAAACTGAACCCCATACAGCGGCGCGGCTTTATGGCGCAGCGCCATGATAAGACCGTCGCTTGTTTCGGAGGTTATCTCTAGCGTTTCCGGAAGGCTGGATTTTTCCACAATCAGCGAATGATAGCGTGTGACCGTAAAGGGGCTGGGGATGCCATGAAACAGCGCGTCCTTCGTGTGGGTGATATCGGATGTTTTACCGTGCAGCGGCTCCGGCGCGCGGATGACTTTGCCGCCCGCCGCTTGGCCAAGCGCCTGATGCCCCAGACACACACCGAGGAGCGGCAGTTTAGCATCGATTGCGGCAGTTATCAGCGGCAGGCTGATACCCGCATCAGTAGGCGTGCAGGGCCCCGGCGAGAGAATAATCCCCTGATAACCGCGCTGTAGCGCTTCATCAACCGTGAGCGCATCATTACGCACCACATCAACGTCTGCGCCGAGCACCTGCAGATAATGCAGTAAGTTATACGTGAAACTATCATAATTATCGAGCAGCAAGTACATGTTAGCCTGCCTTCTGGCTGCGCAGCAGCTTATACCGAAGCGCATCTTCCACCGCTTTACAGCTGGCATCAATCACGTTGCTGGAGACGCCCACCGTTGTCCACAAGCGGCCATCGGCATCGCGGGTTTCGATGAGAACGCGCGTCACGGCCTTTGTGCCATCATGGGGCGTTAAGATGCGGACTTTATAATCGATGAGGCTGACATCTTTTAAGGCGGGAAAGAGCGGCAGCAAAACATCACGCAGCGCCGCATCCAGCGCGTTTACGGGGCCGTTTCCTGTTGTTTCGGCGGTGTAATCTGTTCCGTCCACGCTCACGCGCACGGCGGCGGAGGAGGCCGTTTCGATGCCGCCCGCTGGCGTTACCGTTTTCTCATCGATCACGCGAAAATGCTTTAGTGTGAAAAACGGCGGCAGGGCGCGGAGCACCTGCTCAGCCAGCAAAACAAAACTGGCATCGGCATTTTCAAAGGCATAGCCTTCAAATTCCAGCTCTTTAATCCGGGCAAGCAAATCATTGAGGCGCGCGGGCTCTGTAGGCAGCGCTACGTTTAAACCTTGCAGCCGCTCAACGAGCGCCGATTTCCCCGCCTGATCCGACACGAGAATTTTACGCGCGTTGCCCACCAGCGCCGGGTCTATATGCTCATAGCTCAGCGGGTTTTTCAGCACGGCGGAAATATGCAGCCCGCCCTTGTGAGTGAACGCTGATTCACCCACATAGGCGGCGTGGCGATTGTGTGGGCGGTTAATGCGATCATCAATGCGCCGCGAGAGCAGGGAAATCTGTTGCAGTTGCGCGGGCGCAATGCCGGTCTCGAACCCCATTTTCAGCATCAAGGTCGGGATAATACTGGCAAGATTTGCGTTGCCGCAGCGCTCGCCCAATCCGTTAAACGTGCCCTGTATTTGCCGCGCCCCGGCGCGCACAGCGGCGAGGCTGTTCGCCACCGCGTTTTCCGTATCATTATGACAATGAATTCCAAGGTTTGCGCCGGGAATGCGCTCTTGGATTTTCGTCACGATATCAAACACCTGATGCGGCAATGTGCCGCCGTTGGTATCGCACAGCACCACCCAACGCGCACCGCTTTTATACGCCGCCTCAACGCATTCAAGGGCATAGGCCGGGTTTGCGGCATAACCATCAAAAAAATGTTCGGCATCGAACAGCACTTCTTTGCCTGCATCCGCTGCGGCTTTCACCGTGCTCTCGATAAGCTTAATATTCTCAGCCAAACTGATATGCAGCGCCACATCAACATGAAAATCCCACGTTTTTCCGACAAGACACACCGCATCCGCGCGGGAGCGCAGCAAGGCCTGCACCTGCGCATCATCCTCTGCGGCGGTATCCAGACGGCGCGTCATGCCAAAGGCAACGATTTTCGCCTGCGCCGTTTTCTCAGCCGGAAGCCCTTCAAAAAACGCATCGTCCAGCGGATTCGCCCCCGGCCAGCCGCATTCAAGATAATCGAGGCCAAACGCCGCGAGCTCCGCGGCAATCAGCTGTTTATCGCGGAGAGAAAAATCCACACCGCTGGTCTGCGCCCCATCGCGCAGCGTTGTATCATAAAGGAAAACGCGGTTTGTCATCCTGCATCTTTCAAATGAAGCTGCGTCATCCTGAGCGGCGCAAAACGGAACGTTTTGCAGAGTCGAAGGATCTCCCCATTTCTTGAAAAAGATCTCTCCACTTCAGCCGCTGCGCGGCTTTCGGTCGAGATGACGGCTTTTTTAAAAAAATAATAAATAATTGAATAGATAGAGTTTATCATATCAAGCCCGTTTCCAGACCGTCTGTCCGGCCTTGTCTTCTAACACAATTCCGCGCGCCAGCAGACCATCACGAATCATGTCGCTGGTTTGAAAATCTTTACGCGCCCGCGCCGCCGCACGCTGAGCAATTAACGATTCAATATCCGCCGCTTCCGCCGCGTTGCCGCCCTGAAACCAGGTCTCCGCATCCTGTTGCAGGATACCCAGCAGCAGCCCCGATGCGGTCAAGCGCCGCTTTATATCCCGCCGCACGGCCGCATCGCTGCTTTTATGGAAATCCGCCGCCAGCTCATGCAAACGCGCAAACGCCGCCGGGGTGTTGAGATCATCACAGAGCGCGCCAAACAGCGCATCATCCACCAGCGGCTCAACAACCTCTGATTCTGATTCGCGCAGCACGCCGTAAAATTTATCCAGATTTTGCCGGGCGTTTTTAAGCCCCTCATCCGTCCAATCGAGCGGCTGGCGATAATGGGCGGACAGCAGCAACCAGCGCATGGCCTCCGGTGAATGCTCGCCGCGCAGCTCCCGCACGGTTTTAAAATTACCCAAGGATTTCGACATCTTCTGGCCATTAACCGTGATAAAACCATTATGCAGCCAGAAGCGCGCTAAGGGCGCGTTGTCATGGGCGCAGACACTTTGCGCAATCTCATTTTCATGATGCGGAAAGATTAGATCATTACCGCCGCCATGAATATCAATCGTTGTGCCTAAATGCGCGGCAATCATCGCCGAGCATTCCAAATGCCAGCCTGGCCGCCCGCGGCTGTGGGGGCTATCCCAGCCCGGCTGATCCGGCGCGGAAGGCTTCCACAACACGAAATCTTCGGGGTTTTTCTTATAGGCTGCAACCTCAACCCGCGCGCCTGCTAGCCGGTCTTCTGCGCTGCGCCTTGACAGCGCCGCATAGGCGGGGAATGAGGCCACATCAAACAGCACATGGCCATCTGCAACGTACGCATGACCTTTTTTGATGAGCGTGTCGATAAGCGCCAGCATCTGCGGCAGATGCTCTGTCGCCCGCGGCTCCAGCGTTGGCGGCAGGGCGTTCAGCGCGAACATATCCTCACGAAAGGCCAGCTCAAAACGGCGGGTCAGGCTTTCCATCGGCAAACCCTGCTCCGCACAGGCGGTGATAATTTTGTCGTCAATATCCGTGATGTTGCGGGCATAGCGCACGTTGGGATAGAGCCAATTGAGCAGACGGAACAGCACGTCAAACACCACCACCGGGCGCGCATTACCAATATGCGCGTAATCATACACAGTGGGCCCGCAGACATACAGCGTGACCTCCGCTGGCTTCAACGGCGTGAACAGGTCTTTCTGGCGGGTCAAGGTATTGTAAAGATACAGCGGAAGCATAGGCGGCTATAAGCTCAGATTTTTAGCGTTCTTGCAAGGGGCTGGACGGTTTATTTTCTATTTTTTGCGCCCCTATTTTCTGAGCTGGCCAAAGCACCCACGCGGTGCGGTAACTCACCGTTGCTTGGCCTTCCTGTAATGGATAGGCCGCGAGTGCCCGGCGCAGTTTGGCTGGGGAAAGGCGCGGAAAATCGGTTGCCGCGGCTGTTCCTGCGCCGATGCGGTGTATGGCTTTTAGGGCTGCGTGCGCATCGGGGTAATGGGCACGCAAGGTGTCAATGTGAATGAACGATTGCTCCTTAAGTGAGTCTAACGCCGCTTCACTTATGAATGAGTGTGGACTTTCATTATCAATACTGCGCAGGGCGCTCTGCCATTCCATGAGCGTTCCCTCAATGAAAAATGCTGCGGCTATGAGCGCGTGTGGATGTTCGCTGCGCCAGTGCTTTAACGTTGCAATCGGGTCGGGCAGCCACTGCAGCACACAATTTGCCGTCAACACGCGGCAGGAGGCAGCCTTAAGCGGCAACCGCCGCGCATCGGCGATGATTTTACCCGTGAGCGGATTGAGGCGGAGGCTTCCTGGCGCGCTGTCAAGTGCGAGCCAAGACATAGCCGGCCAATGCGCCGCCAGCATTCGGCTGAACATGCCCGTTCCCGCGCCTATATCCGCGCCAACCCCAGTGCTGTTTTCCGGCAGATAGGGGCGCATGAAATCCAGCAGCCGCGCGGCGACTTCCTTCTGCACCACCGCGTGCGCCTCATAGGCGGCGGCATGGCGGGAAAAGCGTGCGGCTACGGCGTCCATTGCCGAACCGTTTCACGAACCAGCACCGCAACCTCTTCCGGGTGCGTCCATTGCGGAATGTGCCCCGCGCCGGGAATCGGCCGAACCGCCGCGCCGAATTCACGCTGGGCATGATACAGCGGCACGATGTTATCCCCTGCTCCGTGCACGGCTTTAATAGGAATATTTTTTGGCGAATGAACGGTATCTATTGCGAGAGACTGCAACGCTGAACTCAATAAAGAATACACATGTTCATTTTCTCGGAAAGGAACATCCGCTGCGCCGCTGTTCTTATAAAAATTTCGGAGGACGGTGTCAGGCTCAACCTGAAACGCCGCCTGCATCGGCGCGAGCGTGCGCACTGTTCCGGAAAAGCGTTGAAAACCGCCAAGATAAATCAGCCCATCAAGCGCGGCTTCTTGCCCCGCCAACCACCAGCCGCCGATAGAATGACCAATGCCGATGCGCAGGCCATTTTTAGGGGGGAGCGGCGCACGGTCTTTATTCCATAAGTGAACGGTGTCGTGCACGAACTCAGGCAAATGGCTTATAACACGATTGAATACCTGCGCACCAAGCCCCCAGCCCGCCACCCAGACAAGCGACACACCCGCCGTCATCAGAGATACTTTTTCGCCAGCACTTCCGCTATCTGCACACTGTTCAGCGCCGCGCCCTTGCGCACGTTATCCGCCACAATCCACATCGACAGCGCATTCGGCGTTGTTGGATCTTTGCGTAGGCGCGAGACATACACGGGATCATACGTTGCGCATTCCTTAGGCGTCATATAATCCGGCTCAGCGCGCGTGCCCTCAACCAGTTCAATGCCCGGCGCCTTTTTCAACGCGGCGCGCGCCTGCTCAACACTTATCGGCGCATCAAATTCAATCGTAACCGCCTCTGCATGGCCGACAAACACCGGAACCCGCACGCACGTTGCGCTGACCTCTATATCCGCATCTAGGATTTTCTTGGTCTCAACGCGCATTTTCCATTCTTCTTTAGTGTAGCCATCTTCCATGAACACATCAATTTGCGGAATGACGTTAAAGGCGATTTGCTTTTGAAACACGTTGCGCTCAATTTCTTGATTCACAAACGTATTCCGGCATTGCGCGAACAGCTCATCCATCGCGTCTTTGCCCGCGCCAGACACCGATTGATAGGTGGAGACGACAACGCGGCTGATGGGGGCGATGTCGTGCAGCGGCTTTAGCGCAACAACCAATTGAATGGTGGAGCAATTGGGGTTCGCGATAATGCGTTTTTTTGCAAAGTCTTTTAAGGCCTCGGCGTTCACTTCCGGAACCACTAGCGGAACATCTTTATCCATCCGAAAATGGGATGTGTTATCAATAACAACCGCGCCCGCTGCCGCCGCACGGGGGGCAAACACAGCCGATACTTTCGCGCCGGGTGAGGACAGGACAATATCCGCTTTTTTAAAATCGAAGTGCTCAAGATTTTCAACGGTTAAAACCGCATCTTCACCGTAGGATACCTTTTGCCCAACGGAGCGTGAAGACGCGAGCGCATAGAGATTCTTAATCGGAAATTCCCGCTCCGCCAAGACTTGCAGCATCGCCCGGCCAACATTGCCCGTTGCGCCCACCACTGCCACGTTAAAACTGCGCTTTGCCATAGTTACTCCAAACAGTCTAATAGTTAAGGGGATTCAGGGGGCGGCGTCAACGTTCTTGCAATGCAGCGTGCGCAACGCTAATGAATAAATATTCACTTACGGAGTTGCCCATGCGCCCCAACAAATCAAAAGTTCCTCTGGAAAACGCCGCGCTTGAGCTTTTTGTGCAAAAGGGCGTCGCTGAAACCAGCGTGCGCGATATCGCCGCGAAAGCCAATATCGCCGAGGGCACACTGTACCGCCATTACCCCAGCAAAGAAGCCTTTGCCCGTCATCTCTATCAAAACGCCGCCGCAAAAATCAGCAGCGATATCAGCGCCATTAACGCCGACAGCGGCGATTTGGAATCATGCGTTTCAACGCTGGTTATCTATTTCTGCACGCTGTTTGATGAGGAAAAGACCACATTTTCTTATGTGCTGCTGACCCCTGCGCCAACGTTGAAATTATTGGAAGTAGGCGGTGTTCACCCGGCGCGGCAACTGGCGGATATTATGGGCGAGCGCCTGAAAAAACGCAACCAGACAGACCGTCTGCCCGCCCTCATTGCCGCCGAAGTATTGGGCGCGATAACCGGCGTTGCACATCAAATACAACTTGGTGTGCTGCGCGATAATATGAGCGCTTATGCCGATGATTTGATGCTGGCGGTGTTTCGGATTCTTAAACCGTAAGCCTTCTATGCAGCTTAAACCCCACAGCCGGATTGTCCTTAAAATCGGCTCAAATTTACTGGTTGAGGGCGGCGCGCCGCGCAGCGGCTGGCTGAGCGGCCTCGCCGCTGATGTTGCCGGGTTGTCGGCTGATGGGCATACGCTTGTTGTCATTTCATCGGGCGCGGTGGCCTTAGGGCGCGCGGCGCTGGGGATTGGAACGCGGGGGCTGTCATTGCCGGAAAAGCAAGCGGCGGCGGCGGTGGGGCAGATTAGCCTGGCGCAGACATGGCGGGATGCGTTGGCCGAAAGCGGCCTAAAGGCGGCGCAGGTGCTGCTCACCAGTGAAGATACCGAAGACCGCAAGCGGCATCTCAACGCGCGGGCGACGCTCAATACCTTATTGGATGCGGGCGTTATTCCGGTTATTAATGAGAATGATACCGTTGCCACCGCAGAAATTCGCGTTGGCGATAACGACCGCTTAGCAGCACGCGTTGCGCAAATGCTGGGCGCGGATGTGCTGATTTTGTTTAGCGATATTGATGGGCTGTATACAAGTGACCCGCGTCACGATACTGCTGCGCAGCACATCCCCCATGTGCCGCATATCACACCGGAGCTTGAGGCGATGGCGGGCGGCGCGCATAATCACAACAGCACCGGCGGGATGCACACCAAACTGGCGGCGGCAAAAATCGCAACCGCCGCCGGGTGCGCGATGATTATCGCCAATGGCACAACGGCGCATCCGCTTAAGGCCTTGCTGGATAACGGCCTGCACACCTTATTTGCGCCAACGACAACGCCGCTATCGGCGCGAAAAAAATGGCTGGCGGGGATGCTGCATTTATCCGGTGAGATTATTGTGGATGATGGTGCGGCTAAGGCTTTGGGCATGGGCAAGAGCCTGCTGCCCGCGGGGATTGTGGCGCTGCATGGGGATTTTGAGCGCGGCGACGGCGTTGCGATTAAAGACAAAACGGGCGTGCTGCTGGCTAAGGGGCTGAGCGCGTATGACCGGGCGGATGCGGAAAAACTCATCGGCAAGCAAACCCGTGACATTGAAGCGGTGCTTGGCTATGCTGGCAGTTTAGAGGTGGTTCACCGGGATGATTATGCATGGTTACGCTGAGCGAACAGTCTGATTTTACAGCCATTGTAACCGCACAGGCCGTTGCTGCAAAAGATGCTGCGCGTCTGCTGTATACCACCACACACGCGCAGAGAAACGCAGCACTTGCCGCCTTAAAAACACAGCTGCTCAACCATGCCCCAGCGATTCTAAACGCGAATAAAGCGGATATGGAACGCGGCGCGGCAAAGGGGCTGAGCGCGGCGCTGCTTGACCGTTTACTGCTCGATGAAAAACGGCTCACGGCATTGGCAAACAGCTTAGACGCGATTATCGCCCAGCCTGACCCCATCGGCCAGATTACCGAATCATGGACACAGCCCAGCGGGATTCAGATAAACGCCGTGCGCGTTCCCCTTGGCGTTATCGGCATTATTTATGAGGCGCGGCCAAATGTAACGATTGATGCGGCGGCGCTGTGCCTTAAAGCCGGAAATGCTTGCATCCTGCGCGCGGGTTCGGAAAGTCTTGAGACCGCAAGGGCGCTGCATGCGGCAATTACCGCCGCGCTGGAAAGCGAAAAACTTCCCGCAGCAGCCGTACAGCTTATCAATACAACCGACCGCGCCGCCGTGGGCGCACTGCTGCAACTTGACCAATATATAGACGTGATTATTCCGCGCGGCGGACGCGGGCTGATTGAGCGCATTGCGGCGGAAAGCCGCATTCCGGTTATCAAACACCTCGATGGATTGTGTCATACCTATATCGACAAGGCGGCCTCTATCCCGATGGCGTGCGACGTGACGTTTAACGCCAAAATGCGCCGCACGGGGATTTGCGGGGCGACAGAAACGCTGCTGGTTCATACCGATGCGGTAAAAACACATCTGCCGGTGCTGCTTGAAAAACTATTCGCGGCGGGGTGTGAGGTGCGCGGGGACGAAGCGTTGCAACAGCTGGATGCAAGGGTTATCCCGGCAACCGAGCAAGACTGGCATACTGAATACCTCGCGCCGATTTTGGCCGTGCGAACCGTTGCGTCCTTAGACGCAGCCATTGCGCACATCAACCACTACGGCTCACACCACACCGATGCGATTATTACGGATGATGTCGATGCGGCGGCGACCTTTCAAGCGGGCGTCGATAGCGGCATTGTTTTATGGAACACCTCCACCCAATTTGCCGATGGCGGCGAATTTGGCTTTGGCGCGGAGATTGGCATTTCAACTGGTAAGCTCCACGCGCGGGGGCCTGTGGGGGCGCGGCATTTAACAACGGTGCAGTATAGAGTGCAAAGCAACGGCGCGGTTCGGCCTGTGTGATGCGTTTATGATGCTTGACCCCCTGCGCCTGCCGCCGCGCGCCTTGCTGGCGCATAAACATATCGGCATTTTCGGTGGCAGCTTTGATCCGCCCCATGACGGGCATCTGCATCTGGCGTCTTGGGCTTGGAAAAAATTGCAGCTGGATGCGGTGTGGTGGCTGGTTAGCCCCGGCAATCCCCTAAAATCCGCAGCAGCGCAAGAAAATTTTAACCAAAGGCTGTTACTCTGTAAAACAATGACACGCAATACTAAGCATTTTCATGCCGTTGCCTATGAGCAGCCGCTTAAGACTCGCTACACCCTCGATAGCCTGCGGGCGCTTCGAAAGCATTACCCGACGACGCGTTTTACCTTTCTGCTCGGTGCTGACTGCTGGCATGGGCTGCCACGCTGGCGCAATTGGCAGACCTTAATGGATGAAAACGCGCTTGCTATTTTTGCGAGATGGCCTTATAATCAAAGCATTACAGGAGTAAAAGCCACGCGCTACGCTCAAGCCCAACACACTTGGCATGTTGATCGCCATCTCGGCGACACGCGGCGGACTTCCTCTGTTTTCTTCCCGATTCCCTTTAATTCCAGCAGCTCCAGCGCCCTTCGGGCACTGGCAACCCTGCGCAACCCTGAGGTGTGAATGTACTTAAACGCGTTTGAATCTGCCGCCGCATCGCCGCACGCTGGCACCAGTTTTACCCCTGAATATTTCGCGCCGCGCCGCCCCAAACAGCCCGCGCTTGCATTGATTGAGGATATTCTG
>JAJTHO010000182.1 GCA_021297975.1 Alphaproteobacteria bacterium | reverse complement strand
GGCGTTTATCACGGCGATAAACACCCCGCATCAAACCGTGTTCGCGGCTAAAAACTAACGCAATATCGAGGGAATCTTGAAAGCGGCGATAGCCCAGAACAACGGCCTCATCCAGGAGGCGCATGGTTTAGGCCGCAGCGTCTTCGCCGTCGCTAACGGTAAAGCCGTCGGTGTTGGCAAAATCGGCTTCCGACATTTGCAGGGCGCGGCTCAGGCTTTCGTCTTCGGCCAGAATGGATTCAACGTCTTCGGCGTCGCTGTCATCGCTGCCGCGATACTGCTGCATGCCTTTGACAATGCTTTCCTGAAGAACGCTCGTGGTAATGGTGCGTTCGGCAATCTCACGTAAGGAAACAACCGGGTTTTTGTCACGGTCACGCGGTATAGTAAGGCTTGCACCTGCGGAAATGTCTTTGGCGCGTTGCGCAGCGTATAAAACCAGCTCAAAACGGTTCGGAACAACTTCGATGCAATCTTCAACAGTGACCCTTGACATGCGCGCCTCATCTATAATCGGTCAAACTGTATAGCGTTTCAGGATTGTTGATGCAAGAAAAAGCTGATTTTTGCAAAAAATGAGAAAAATGGGCGGCGGGGTAGTTACATTGCGAGGAAAAGAGTTTAATAGCTTCGCAGAATGATGAGGAATACAATGACCACCCAGCCCACACCGAAAGCCTGGCGTAAAAAATTTCTGGGTGAGCGGCAGCTCCGCCCAGAAACGCTGATGATGGGGTATGGTTATGATCCGCATTTGTCGGAAGGCTCGCTGAAACCGCCACAATTTCTAACCTCTACCTTTGTTTTTAAATCCGCCGAAGACGGCAAGAATTTCTTTGCAACGATGCAGGGGCGCAGACCGCTGGGCGCGGGCGAAGAGCCGGGGCTTATCTACAGCCGCTTTAACAACCCGAATTTAGAGGTGCTCGAAGACCGGCTGGCGCTTTGGGATGAGGCCGAGGCCAGCCTTGCCTTTGCCTCCGGCATGGCGGCAATTTCAACCGCGCTGTGGGCGTTTGTGCGTCCGGGGGATGTGGTTCTGCAGTCCCAGCCGCTTTACGGCGGCACGGAAACGCTTATTAATCAACTTCTTGCCGATTTCGGCATTGAGCGCATCGGCTTTGATGTGGAGGGCGGAGTTGCGGCGATGGAGGCGGCTGCAAAGGCCGCAACAGCAACCGGCAAGCGCGTTGCCGCCGTTTTCATTGAAACGCCCGCTAACCCCACCAGCGGCCTTGTGGATATTCAGGCGGCGCGGCGCGTGGCGGAATCCTTGCGCCGCGGCGACGGGCGTCCGCCGGTGATGGTGGATAACACCATGCTGGGGCCTATTTTCTCAACGCCGCTGGCGCATGGGGCGGATATTGTTATCACCTCGCTCACAAAATATGTCGGCGGCCATTCCGATTTAATCGCGGGCGGCGCATCGGGGGATAGAGCGTGGCTTCAGCCCGTGCGGCGGATGCGCTCAACCTTAGGAACCATGTGCGACCCGCACACGGCATGGCTGTTGATGCGCAGCCTGGAGACGCTAAAGCTGCGCATGGACGCCTCCGCGAAAAGCGCGAAAGAGATTGCCGCGTTTTTGGCGGGGCATAAGGCCGTTGATAATGTGTGGTTTTTGGATTTTCTCCCCGAAAACCATCCCGACCGAGCGGTGCATAGCCGGCAAAACCGCAGCGCCGGTTCCACCTTTTCTTTTGAGGTTAAAGGCGGCGAGGCGGCGGCCTTTACGCTGCTCAATAATTTCAAGGTTATTAAGCTCGCGGTCAGCCTCGGCGGCACAGAAACACTGGCCTCTCACCCCGCGTCCATGACGCATTCCGGCTTGCCGCCAGAAGAACTCAAACGGTTTTCCATCACACCGGCTCTCGTGCGCATTTCGATTGGGGTTGAAGATACCGCCGATTTAATCGCGGATTTGGCGCAGGCGCTGGCCGCGATTCCGGCTAAAGCCTAAAAAATACCGCAGAAGCCTTGCAAGACTATTTTTTTTGCGCTCTTGTCAAAGCAACAACCATTAAGTATTCTGTAAGGCTGTTGTGGTATCTATATAAGTAATAAGAGTACCTGAACGGACATTTGGAGAGCACATGAGCAAGACAACGACAGATAAAAACACGCTATACTGCTCTTTTTGCGGCAAAAGCCAGCACGAAGTGAAGAAGCTTATTGCCGGGCCCACCGTGTTTATTTGCAATGAATGCGTTGAGCTGTGCGCGGAAATTATTCGCGAAGAAACAAAGGCTTCCTTCGTAAAATCGAAAGACGGCGTGCCGACACCAAAGGAAATTAAGCAGTTCCTTGATGATTACGTCATCGGCCAGGATCAGGCAAAGCGCGTGCTGTCAGTGGCTGTGCACAACCACTACAAACGGATTAACCACCAAGGTAAAACCGGTGATGTTGAGCTGTCAAAATCCAACATCCTGCTCGTCGGGCCAACGGGTTCGGGTAAAACGCTGCTGGCGCAAACGCTGGCACGGATTCTGGATGTGCCGTTTACCATGGCCGATGCCACAACCCTGACCGAGGCCGGTTATGTGGGTGAGGACGTTGAAAACATTATCCTAAAATTGCTGCAAGCGGCGGATTATAATGTTGAGCGCGCCCAGCGCGGCATTGTCTATATCGATGAAGTCGATAAAATCAGCCGTAAATCGGAAAACCCATCGATAACCCGCGATGTGTCGGGCGAAGGCGTGCAGCAAGCCCTCTTGAAAATTATGGAAGGCACGGTTGCCTCGGTGCCGCCCCAAGGCGGCCGGAAACACCCACAGCAGGAATTCCTGCAGGTGGACACAACCAACATTCTGTTTATCGTCGGCGGCGCGTTTGCGGGTCTGGATAAGATTATCGCTAATCGCGGCAAGGGCACAGCCATTGGCTTTGGCGCTGATGTCCGCACCCAGGATGAACGCAAGCCCGGCGCGGTGTTAAAACAGGTTGAGCCGGAAGATTTAGTCCGTTTCGGTCTTATCCCTGAATTTATTGGCCGTTTGCCGGTTATTGCCACGTTAGAAGATTTGGACGAGAAAACCCTTATCCAGATTCTCACCGCGCCGAAAAACGCGCTGCTGAAGCAATACCAGCGTCTCTATAAGATGGAAGACATTGAGCTGCGCTTTGCCGATGACGCGCTAACAGCCGTTGCGAAAAAAGCCATCAGCCGCAATACAGGCGCGCGCGGTCTGCGCTCTATCATGGAAGGCATCTTGCTCGATTCCATGTTTGATTTGCCGGATTTAGAGAACGTGGAAGAAATCGTCGTCAACGCCGAAGTGGTTGAGGGCAAGGCCTTACCGCTCTACGTTCATGGCGAAAAAGAAAAAGAGAAAGATAAAGAAAAAAAAGAAAAGCCTCTTAAAGAAGCGCCTGCTAAAGCCTAAGTAATATAATATAACATACTATAGTATATTGACGGAGGCTCTATGACAGACGACGTTTCGGTGCAACTGCCTTTGCTGCCGCTGCGCGATATCGTTGTTTTCCCGCATATGATTGTGCCGCTGTTTGTCGGGCGGGAAAAGTCTGTGCGCGCGCTTGAGGCGGCGATGCATCAGGAAAAAAACATCCTGCTGCTGACACAAAAAACCTCCACCCAAGATGAGCCGCAGCCAAAAGATTTGTATTCCATTGGCACCGTTGGCTCAATTTTACAGCTGCTAAAGCTGCCCGACGGCACGGTGAAAGTGCTGGTTGAGGGGCTATACCGGGCGCGGGTGAAGCGCTTTTCCCTTGGCAGTGCGGGCGCGTTAGAGGCTGTGTCTGAGACTATCCCGGCGCTGCATGGGGATGAGCGCGAGCTGGAGGCCATGGTGCGCTCTGCGGTAAGCGAATTTGATAACTATATCAAACTCAACAAAAAAATTCCGCCGGAAATTCTGGTCAGCCTTAGCCAGATGGGCGATCCGGGCAAAGTTGCGGACACGATTGCATCCCACCTTGCGCTGAAAATTCCGGAGAAGCAAAAACTCCTTGAAACCATTGAGGTTAATCGCCGCATTGAGGGCATTTTGGCCGCGATGGAAGGCGAAATCGGCGTCTTGCAGGTTGAGAAAAAAATCCGCAGCCGCGTTAAAAAGCAAATGGAGAAAAACCAGCGCGAATACTACCTGAATGAGCAAATGAAGGCCATTCAGAAGGAAATGACCGAAACCGAAGAAGGCAAGGATGAGGTATCCGAGCTGGAGGCGAAAATCAAAAAAACGCGGATGACCAAAGAAGCCCGCGAACGCGCCATGGCGGAGGTTAAAAAACTGCGGATGATGTCGCCGATGTCGGCGGAATCCACGGTTATTCGCAATTATGTCGATTGGCTGGTCTCGATTCCGTGGAAGAAATACAGCCGCCTTAAACACGATATTCCGGCCGCCGAGGCATTACTCGATAAAGAACACTTTGGCCTTGAAAAGGTTAAAGAACGGATGATTGAATACCTTGCGGTGCAGGCACGCACCGGCAAGCTCAAAGGCCCTATTCTCTGCCTCGTGGGCCCCCCCGGTGTTGGTAAAACGTCTTTGGGTAAATCCATTGCGGCGGCAACAGGCCGAGCGTTTGTGCGGATGAGCGTGGGCGGCGTTCGCGATGAATCGGAAATTCGCGGTCACCGGCGCACCTATATCGGCTCGCTTCCCGGTAAAATCATCCATTCGATGAAAAAAGCCAAGACATCCAACCCCTTGTTCCTGATTGATGAAATCGACAAAATGGCGCAGGATTGGCGCGGCGATCCGGCGTCTGCGCTTTTGGAAGTGCTCGATCCCGAACAAAACAACAGCTTTAACGACCACTATTTAGAGGTGGATTACGACCTGTCGCAGGTGATGTTCGTCTGCACGGCAAACACGCTGAACTTGCCGCAACCGCTGCTTGACCGCATGGAAATCATTCGTATTTCTGGTTACACCGAAGACGAAAAAGTGGTGATTGCGCAAAAATATTTGCTCGATAAGCAGCGTGCCGCGCATGGTTTAGCGGCGAAAGACATGACGCTCCCAGAACCCGTGCTGCGCGATGTTATCCGCCGCTATACCCGCGAGGCGGGGGTGCGCAATCTGGATCGGGAACTGGCGAAACTCTGCCGCAAAATCACCCGCGATTTGATGAAGGATGTTGAGCTTAAAAGCGTGACGGTGGAAATCGCAGACGTCGAGAAATACCTCGGTGTGCCGAAATACCGCTTTGGTTTGGCGGAGGAAACCGATCAGGTGGGCGCAACAACGGGTCTCGCGTGGACGGAAGTCGGCGGGGAGCTGCTCTCCATTGAATCCGTGCTCGTGCCCGGTTCGGGTAAAATCACCATTACCGGGAAACTGGGCGATGTGATGCAGGAATCCATTCAGGCGGCGCTGTCGTTTGTTAAAGCCAACAGCGCAATCTACGGCATTAAACCGACCCTGTTTGAGAAAAAAGACATCCACGTCCACGTTCCCGAAGGGGCAACGCCAAAAGATGGCCCCTCCGCGGGGATTGCCATTTGCACCTCGATTGTGTCGCTTTTGACCGGCATTCCGGTGCGACGCGATATTGCCATGACGGGCGAGATTACGCTGCGCGGGCGCGTGCTGCCGATTGGCGGGCTGAAAGAAAAGCTGCTGGCGGCGCTGCGCGGCGGGATTAAAACCGTGCTGATTCCTGAAGAAAACGCCAAGGATTTGGCGGATGTTCCGGATTCAGTGAAAAAAAGCCTGGAGATTATCCCGGTGAAACACGCGGATCAGGTATTAGGGCATGCACTCACACAGGTTTTAACGCCGATTGAATGGGATGAAAACGCGCCAACGGTTGCAGATGGGGTGGTGGTAAAGCCAACGCATCCGGAAACCTCCAGCCGCGTTGCGCATTAAGCTGGGTTTTTAAACCCGCAAGATATGCACATCCATGCGCGGTTTTTTGCCAATTTCCTCGCGGGCTACTTGCCGCAGGGCTTTTTTGACAATCCCTTCAATCAAATCGTCATTCCCTAATTGAGCGGCAGGGACTTTTTCTAATTCTAGCTCGACCAGCTCTTCCATGCGGTCGCCGATACCGTCCAGCTCGTCATCCTCAAACATACCAATCGACGACACTTCAATCGGGGCGGCCAACGCGCCGTTTTTTGTAAGCGCAAGGCTCACCACCACATAGCCGCTCTCAATAACCTTATGCAGCTGGCGAATCGTCGTGCTTTTCACGTTTACAAGTCGCTCACCTTGCAGCGCCAAACGCCCGCTCGGCACTTGGCCGCTTATCGCGGCGGTGCCGTCAGCGCCAAAGGTCACCACATCACCGTTTTGCACCACCAGCGCCTGCGGCACTTGGCACGACAGCGCGAGTTCCGCTTGCGCAACGAGATGGCGATGCTCACCATGCACCGGAATCACACAGCGCGGCTTGACCCATGCATACATCTGGCGGAGTTCATCTCGCGCCGGGTGGCCGGACACATGGATAGTTGCCTGTTTATCGGTGATAATCTGAACGCCGCTGGCCGCCAAGCGATTTTGAATGCGCGAGATGGCCTTCTCATTCCCCGGAATCTGGCGCGAGGAGAAAATCACCACGTCCCCCGCACGAAACTTAATTTCCGGGTGGTCGCCTGCGGCAATGCGGGATAGCGCCGAGCGCGGCTCGCCTTGTGAGCCGGTGCAGACATACAGCGCGTGTTCCGCCGGCAGGTGTTTCGCATCGCGCACATCAATGAACGGCGCAACATCAAGGAGATAGCCGTTTTCCCGCGCGGCCTCGTAAATACGGCGCAGGCTGCGCCCAGCCATAACGATGGTGCGGCCGCAGGCTTCCGCCGCCTCAGCAATACTGCGCAGGCGCGCAACGTTGCTGGCGAAACAGGCAACGGCAACGCCGTTCTTTTGTTCTTTAATCAGCGGGATAAGCGCTTTCGCAACGTCCGCTTCAGAGCCCGTGCTGCCCTCAACAAACACGTTCGTTGAATCGCAAATCATCGCGAGAATGTTTTCAGACGCCAGCGCCTTCAGCGCCGCTTCATCCGTTGGATCGCCCACCACCGGATCGGGATCAAGCTTCCAGTCGCCGGTGTGCAAAATCGCGCCCGCCGGGGTGCGAATCACCACCGCGTTTGGCTCTAGCGTTGAGTGCGTCAAGGTAATCAGCTGCAAATCAAATTCGCCGATTTTCACCGTGCCCGACATGGGCAGAATATGAATCGCCACATCGTCGCAATCATCGTTTTCGGCAAATTTGCGCTTTAGGACGCTGGCGGTAAACGGCGTTGCGTAGATCGGCGCTTTCAGTTCCGGCCATAAATAGGGCAGCGCGCCGATGTGATCTTCGTGGGCGTGGGTGACGACAATAGCCAGCAATTTATCCGCGTTGCGGGCGATAAACTCAATATCGGGTGTGATAATGTCAATTCCCGGCGTCGATTCATCGCCAAACGACACGCCGCAATCCACCATCAGCCATTTGCCCTTATAGCCGTATAAGGCAAGGTTCATGCCGATTTCATTACAGCCGCCAAGGGGGAGGAACGTTAAGCGGTCGGGTTTATCAAACGAGGCGGATTTTTTTGCAGTCATGATTTTTGTGTTTTCATACGAGTTGTGTGGATGTGATACAGGCCTTTTAGCGTTAAATCCGCATCATGCGCCGTAATCCCGCGCACGGCATCGGTAAATAAACTGCCCAGCCCGCCGGTTGTAATAATTTTTGGCGTTTGGCCGGGGAAGGCTTCAGCGCTGAGGCGGCTTACCAGCCCCTCAATAAGCCCGACATAGCCCCAATACAGCCCGGCCTGCATTGCGGTGACGGTGGACGTGCCCACTACCTTCTCTGGGCGAACAATCGCAACGCGCGGCAGCTTGGCTGCGGCATGATACAACGCATCCAGCGACAGGTTTAATCCCGGCGCAATGACGCCGCCTTGATAGGTGCCTTGAGAGTCAATCAAATCAAAGGTCGTTGCCGTTCCGAAATCAATAACGATGGCCGGGCAGCCATAGTACTCCCGCGCCGCAATCGCGTTCACCAGACGGTCGGCACCGATCTCCTCAACGTTCGGCAACGCTATATTCAGAGCCAATTGTTGCGCATTCGTAAAAAAAGGGTTAACGCCGAAATAGCGCTGGCAAAGTTGGCTAAGCGGGTAATCCACTTCCGGCACCACCGAGGCAATGATGGCCGCATCAATATCGCTCGCGACAATCTTATTCCAATGCAGCAGCTGCAGCAGCCAGACGGCGTAATCATCGGCGGTTTTATGATGCGCATCGCCGAGGCGAAAGCTGGCTTTCACCGTGTCCCCCTCAAACAGCGCAAAGGAAATGTTGGTGTTTCCGGCATCAATCGCGAGGAGGAGTTTTTCGGCCATCAGACGCCCTCTAAGACGCGGGCGCGGGTTATGTCGGCGCTGCTATAGACTTGATTATCAAGGCAAATACGCCCGCTGATATCCAGCCCTAAAAACCGCCCGATGCGAACCCCTTGGGGGGTGTCGGCGCGGAGCGTCTCGCCTAAGTACGCAGCAGAAGAGAGCCAATCGGCGCGCAATGCGGCAGCACCCAGCTGGTCTAAGCGTCTGAATTGTTGTGTGAATGCGTTGCTGAGCGCCGCAAGCAGCGTGTCCGCTGTAATCTCAGTATAGCCCGCATCGCGCAGGCATGTTGCCGCCCGGCCAGTCACTGTTGGGGCGGCGGTAATGTTAACGCCCAGACCAAAAAGCACCGTTTTTTCTGCTGTTTCCACCAGAATGCCCGCCATTTTAACACCGTCCAGCAGCATGTCGTTTGGCCATTTGCTGCTGAGTCTATCGGGCTGGATACCTAAGGTTATCAGCGCACTGCGCAGCGCCAGACAGCCGAGATAGCCAAGGTGTGTTATGTGCAAGGGGTCTTCGGGCGCAGGAAACGCCCACGTTGCCGCCAGATTGCTGGGCAGATGTTCCCACGCGCGTGCCTGCCGGCCATACCCGCCGGTTTGCTGCGTGGCGCTCACCACAAACGGGGCAGCCTGCTGGCGCAGCAGCGCCCGCGCAGCGTCTTGGGTGCTGTCTGTTTCCGTAAGGCGAATGAGGGGGATAGAGTCGCGCATCTCTCGCGCTTGTAGGGGGCGATGGATGCGGCGGCAATGGTTTTGTTGCAGAATTTAACCCCGTGCCCCGGCCTCAACCGTCGCGAGCGCCGCCATATTGAGAATCCCCCGCACCGTTACCGACGGCGTCATAATATGCGCAACGCCCGCCGCGCCGAGGAGTATCGGCCCGATGGTCAGCCCCTCGCCCAACACCTTCACCAGATTAAAGGCAATATTTGCCGCATCAAGGGTGGGCATAATCAGCAGGTTTGCTTCGCCCTGAAGGCGCGAATTGGGGAACATGCGTTTCCGCAGTGTTTCTGAAATCGCCGCATCGGGGTGCATTTCCCCTTCAACCTGCACATCGGGGATGCGTTTCCGAATCAAATCCAGCGCCGCCTGCATTTTGCGCGCCGTGGGGGTTGGGAAGCTGCCGAAATTGGAATGCGACAGCAGCGCGATTTTCGGCACAACGCCAAAGCGCTCTAATTGCCGCGCCGCCATCACCGTCATGTCGGCAACCTGCTCCGCGTCGGGGTCGGGGTTTACATAGGTATCGCAAAGGAAATACGTGCCCTTCGGCAGAATCAGCGCGTTCAGCGCCGCATAGCAATCCGCCCCGGCGGCGCGCCCCAAGACGTTATCAATGTGCGCCAGATGGCGATTATACCGGCCTATCGAGCCGCAGAGCAGCGCATCGGCGTCTTTGTTTTTCACCATCAATGCGCCGAGGACAGTCGGGCGGGAACGCAGCACAGCCTGCGCGTAATCCGGGCTGATACCCTGCCGTTCCATGCGCTGGTGATAGAGCCGCCAATGGGCATCAAAGTTGGGGTTATTGGCCATGTCCACAACGGTGTATTGATCGGGCGTCAGGCGCAGACCGGCTTGCTTAATCATCCGGGCAATGGTGTCAGGGTTGCCGATAATAATCGGGGTTGCGATACCTTCATCCACGACGAGCTGTATCGCACGCAGCACGCGCTCTTCCTCACCCTCACAAAACACAATCCGTTTCGGATTCGCCCGCGCTTTTTCAAACACGGGTTTCATGACAAGGCCAGAACGGAAGACAAACTGTGTCAGTTGTTCTTCATAGGCTTTAAAATCAGCTATAGGGCGGGTGGCAACGCCGCTGTCCATGGCAGCCTTTGCCACAGCGGGTGCAAGCTTAACCAGTAAGCGCGGGTCAAAGGGTTTGGGAATAAGGTAGTCTTTTCCAAAGGTTAGCGCCTCATCGGTATAAGCGCGGGCGACCACATCCGACGGCTCAGCCATAGCGAGGGCGGCCAGCGCCTCAACACAGGCCAGCTTCATCGCCTCGTTAATCTTCGTTGCGCCCACATCGAGCGCGCCGCGAAAAATATAGGGGAAACACAGCGCGTTGTTAACCTGATTGGGGAAATCAGAGCGGCCGGTTGCGATAATCGCATCAGGACGCGCCGCACGCGCCAAATCCGGCATAATTTCCGGCGTGGGGTTAGCCAGCGCCATTATCAGCGGGTCTTTAGCCATGGTTTTCAGCAGTTCAGGCTTTAAAATGCCGCCTGCGGATAAGCCCAAGAATACATCGGCGTCCTTGATAATATCGGCCAGCGTCCGCGCCGTTGTTGGCTGCGCGAAGCGTTCCTTTTTCGGATCCATCAGCTCGTTGCGGCCTTTATAAACCACCCCGGCAATGTCACAGACGAAAATGTTTTCAACCGGCAAGCCCATGCTGACCAGCAAATCCAAGCACGCCAGCGCCGCCGCGCCCGCGCCGGAGACTGCAAACTTAACGTTTTTCAGGTCTTTACCCACAACGCGCAGACCATTGCGCACCGCAGCCGCGACGATAATCGCCGTGCCGTGCTGGTCATCATGAAACACGGGGATGTTCATCGAATCGCGGCAGGCTGTTTCCACCTCAAAGCATTCGGGGGCTTTGATGTCCTCGAGATTAATGCCGCCGAAGGTGGGCTCTAAACTCTTGACGATATGAATCAGCTTTTGCGGGTCTTTTTCGTTGATTTCCAAATCAAAGCAATCAATTCCGGCGAATTTTTTGAACAGAACGGCTTTGCCTTCCATAACGGGCTTTGAAGCCAAGGGGCCAATATCCCCCAGCCCCAACACAGCCGTGCCGTTGCTGATAACCGCAACCAGATTCGCCCGCGCCGTCAGGCTGGCAACCTCGCCGGGATCGGCCACAATCGCGTTACACGCAGCCGCAACCCCTGGGGAATAGGCCAGCGCCAAATCGCGCTGTGTCGCCATGGGTTTCGTTGCGACAACCTCCAATTTACCGGGGCGGGGGCGGCGGTGATAGTCTAGGGCGGCGGCGTCGAGATTGTTGTTGTTGGTCATAATCGTTTGGCTGTATCGTTGAATGAGCAATAAAATTAGCGGAGCCAGCGGCGCTTCGCCACTAAAAAGCACATAATGTTACAAGGAGTTTTTCATCATGACGGCTATACCCGATGCGCTTAAGGCCTATGCTGCTGTTTTTAAAGATTTAACGGCCGATTCCTTGCCGCGGCTTGCGGCGCTTTTAGCGGAGGATGTTTTTTTTCGTGATCCGTTTCATGCGCTGAACGGACGGGATGCAGTGGTTGCGCTGTTTCGCGGGATGTATAAGCGCATGCCGGAGGCGCGGTTTGAGGTCTTGGATGTTTGCGCGCATCCAGACGGCGAGACACATTATCTCCGCTGGCGCTTTACCGGTGGGCGCTTTGATTTTACCGGCGTTTCAACGGTTCGGTTTAACGCCGCAGGGCTTGTAAGTGAGCACATCGACTATTGGGACGCAGCAGGAGGCGTGTATGAGCGGTTGCCGGTTTTGGGCGGATTACTGCGCGGTTTCCGGCGGCTTGCTTTTGGCGCGCAATAAAACCACCAAAAGGTTGCATTTAGAAACCTTTTCTGCTATATTGGGTCATTAAGGATGTATTATGGCAACAACAGTAAAGCTTTCTGATTCTCTTGTTAACGAGGCGCGCCGTTTTGGCGACATTTACAGCCGCTCTGTACCCAAACAAATAGAATATTGGTCTAAAATCGGCAAGATAGCCGAGGAAAATGCGGATCTGCCGTATAGTTTTATCAAGGACATTTTGCTTGCCCAGCAAGAGCAAGCCATTCCGTTTCAGTTCAGCGCGCACTGAATCGTTGTGCGCATCCTACAAAAACCCACGTTTCAACGGGCATATAAAAAGTTGCACGTACAACAGCAGAGCGATGTTGATGACGCAATCCGTCTTCTTATACAGCAACCCCAAGCCGGAGAGGCAAAAGTTGGCGATTTAGCCGGTGTGCGTGTCTACAAATTTCGAACGACTAACCAACTGATGTTGCTGGCGTATAGTCATGATGAAGACACGATAACACTGACCTTGTTAGCCTTGGGCAGCCATGAAAATTTTTACCGCGATTTGAAAAAATCCCTCTAGGCTGTTGTGATGCGCCGCATACGCCAGCTTGCTTTTGGCAAAAACTAACGGTATATGAATCCCCCATGGAAAAGATACCTCTTACAATTGCCGGATACGAACGTCTGCAAGATGAATTGAAAAACCTGAAAGTGGTTGAGCGTCCCGCTGTTATCCGCGCTATTTCCGAAGCCCGCGAGCACGGCGATTTATCGGAAAATGCCGAATACGCAGCCGCGCGCGAAAAGCAGAGCTTTATCGAAGGCCGCATCGAAGAACTGGAAGATAAAATCAGCCGCGCTGAGGTTATTGACCCCAAAAAACAAACCGGCACACGGGTTCTTTTTGGCGCAACGGTCACGCTGGTTGATGAAGATACCGACAAAGAAGCTGTGTATCAGCTTGTTGGCGTCGATGAAGCCGATTTAGCAAAGGGTCGCATTTCCATCACCGCGCCTTTGGGCAAAACCCTGATTGGAAAAAATAAAGGCGATGTGGTTGAGGTTAAAACTCCCGGTGGTATAAAGAGTTATGAGATTGCACAGGTCGCGTTTGCGTAAGGCGTAAAGTTTCTTGTTGCATCGGATGCGCGAACGTTCCAAAAGCAGCGCAAGGAAGAGTAAAAAACGTTCATGCTAACAGCTGTCTTTTATGTGTTCGCAAGTCTCCTGGTGCTGGGCGCCTTGGGCGTTATTGCTGCGCGTAACCCGGTGCACGCCGTGCTTTTCCTCATTTTTTCCTTTTTCAATGCAGCGGCGCTGTTTTTATTAACTGGGGCTGAGTTTCTCGCCATGCTGCTGGTGATTGTTTATGTGGGCGCGGTTGCGGTGTTGTTCCTGTTTGTGGTGATGATGCTGGATGTGGATTTTGCCGCGCTGAAAAAGGGCGTGTCGCGCAACTTACCTATAGGGCTGGCGATTGGTGGGCTGCTCTTGGCTGAGCTTGTCGCTATTTATTCCATCTGGCCGCAACTCAGTGTGCCGCAGCCGTCGCTTTCTGATCCCGTAAGCGGCAGTATGACCAACACTGAGGCGCTGGGGCACATACTTTACGATAAATACCTGCTGGCGTTTCAAGGCTCTGGCTTGATTTTGCTAGTTGCGATGA
The DNA here is from genome assembly GCA_021297975.1 of Alphaproteobacteria bacterium. Classification (GTDB taxonomy): domain Bacteria; phylum Pseudomonadota; class Alphaproteobacteria; order JAJTHO01; family JAJTHO01; genus JAJTHO01. The sequence continues at coordinate 1,508 of JAJTHO010000182.1, read as the reverse complement.
TTGGCGCGATTGTGCTGACGTTGCGACCAAAAGATGGCCGGGTGAAGCGCCAAAACATTGCCGATCAAGTGGCGCGGCGTCCTAGCGATGCCATGGAAATAATCAAGGTTGAAAGCGGCAAAGGGGTGGATATCTGATGGAGCCTAGCCTCTTCCATTTCCAAACACTGTCCGCGATTGTTTTCACCATCGGCATGCTCGGTATCTTTATGAATCGGCGTAATATTATCGGCATTTTGATGTCGATTGAGTTGATACTGCTGGCGGTAAACATAAATTTTGTCGCCTTCAGCGGCCATTTTGGCGATTTAGGCGGTCAGGTGATGACGCTCTTTGTGCTGACGGTCGCAGCGGCTGAGGCAGCCATTGGTCTTGCCATTCTTGTTATTTATTTCCGCAGTCGCGGCACTATTGCCGTTGATGATGCGCGGCAGATGCAGGGGTAGGCGCGATGCTCGGTCAAATTGTCCTCTTCTCTCCGCTGCTTGCCGCGCTGATAGTTGGCTTTTTTGGCCGTTCGCTGGGGGTGATTCTTTCTAATATCATCACCGTGCTGGGTGTTGCGGCGTCTTGCGTCGCAAGCTGGATGCTTTTTTTATCGATTGCGATTGGCGGCGGGGCGGCGGAAACGCACACGCTGCTCGAATGGATTGCGGTCGGCGGATTGCAGCTCAACTGGGCGATTCATCTTGATGCGCTCTCAACGGTGATGCTGGTGGTGGTGACAACGGTATCCACCTGTGTGCATGTTTACTCCATCGGATACATGAGCCACGACAAAGCGCGCCAACGTTTTATGGCCTATTTGTCGCTTTTTACCTTTGCGATGTTGATGCTGGTAACGGCAGATAACTTGGTGCAGCTGTTCTTTGGCTGGGAAGGGGTTGGGCTTGCATCCTACCTGCTGATTGGTTTTTGGAACGAACGCGCCAGTGCGAACGCGGCCTCTATCAAGGCGTTTGTTGTGAACCGTGTCGGCGATTTAGGCTTGGCGCTGGGCATTTTTGCCGCCTATGCGCTGTTTGGCACGGTTACATTTGACGGTATGTTTGACGCGGCCGCCGCCCGCGCGGGCGATACGTTGGACTTCTGGGGTTACAGTGTGCACGGCCTGACGCTGGTGTGTATCCTGCTGTTTATTGGCGCCTGCGGTAAATCGGCGCAATTGGGGCTGCACACCTGGCTGCCCGATGCGATGGAAGGGCCCACTCCTGTTTCCGCCCTGATTCACGCGGCAACCATGGTGACGGCGGGGGTGTTTTTACTGTGCCGGATTTCGCCGCTGCTCGAATACGCGCCGCTTGCCCGCGATGTCGTGATGCTGGTGGGGGCGTTGACGGCGATATTTGCCGCCTCTATCGGCCTGACACAGTTTGATATTAAGCGGGTGATTGCCTATTCCACCTGTTCACAGCTGGGATACATGATGTTTGCCGCCGGGGCATCAGCCTACGGCGCGGCGATGTTCCATTTGTTTACCCATGCGTTTTTTAAGGCGCTGCTGTTCCT
>JAJTHO010000022.1 GCA_021297975.1 Alphaproteobacteria bacterium | reverse complement strand
TCAACACCAGTAAAGCGCACCAGCCCATCAGCGCGGAGCTGCTGTGCCTGCGGCTTGCCGTCAACCTCAGCATAGCTGCCCTGAACGCGTTCTGCCGCAAGGGTATACGCGCCAAAACGAATACGCACATTGCCATCGGCGGCAACGGTGCGCTTTTCCTGATTCCATTCAATGCCGCCGGCGGAATCAATTTCCAGCGGCGTATCGCCGAGCGCCATGGATAAATCAAGGCCTTGCGCCTTCGCGGGCTGCACCATCGCCAAAAGCGCAAGCGCCAAAAAAACCGGATACTTCATGAGCCGCCCTTGGGTTTCGGCGCGGGCTTTGGCTCTGCCTTTGGCGTGCGCGGCTTAACGGCTGTTTTGCCGGTGAAAACAACACTATTGCCGCCGTCTTTAATCACAACGCCGCCGGCTTCGATTTTCTGCTTAGCCGTTGTTGCGCTGACGGGATCAAGGCTGCGGGCGGTTTGCGCGTCAACGTCCACAATCGCGCTCGTGCCGTTCAGCGTATTGCCCTTGCCGTCGTTCACCACCACATCGCCGTTCAGCAACAAGGAGCCTTGCTCTGCGTTATACGTGCCCTTTGCCGCGCCAAGACTCAGCGGCGCGGTGCCGTCAGTTTTGAAATCGGCACTAATGTTGTTCAGCTCTATCGTCTGTGATTTATTATCCGTTGTCGGCGGCAGGGTTGTGCCCGATGCGGCGCGCACGACATAGGGGCGATTGTCCTTGTCCACACCATACAGGCGCGGCTCTAAAATCGCGTTGGCGGCGGCTGTATTGTTCTCCGTGCCGGCGTCTTCATGCCGGGTGCGTGTGCCCCAAGTAAACACGCTCACCAGCAAAAACGCAGCAATTAAGGGCAATACAACCCGCCCGGTGCGCACCATGGCGGTGTGACAGACAAAACATTGCGGCACGCGCACTGCCGGGCGCGTTTTCACGCCGCACCCGCGCGCAGCAAATCATGAATATGCACAACGCCCACGGGTTTCCCGGCAGGTGTCACTACAAACAAAACGGTGATAGCCGCATTTTCCATCAGGCTGAGCGCATCCGCCAGAAACGCCTCTGGTTTCAGGGTTTTAGGCCGGCGGCTCATCACGTGTGCGGCGGTGAGGTCACGCAAATCGCGCTGCATATGGCGGCGCAAATCGCCGTCGGTAATAATACCGAGCAGATTGCCCGCCTCATCCACCACCCCGGCGCAGCCAAGGCGTTTCGCGGTTATCTCCAGCACAACATCCTGCATCGGCGTATCCACGGTCACGAGCGGCAAGGCTTCCGCCCGGTTCATGATGTCCTGCACCCGCTGCAAGCGTTTGCCCAGCTGGCCGCCGGGATGAAATTCTTTGAAATCTTCGGCCTCAAAGCCGCGCTTTTCCATCAAGGCAACGGCGATCGCATCGCCCAGACCCAGCATCATCGTCGTGGATGTGGTCGGCGCAAGACGCAGCGGGCAGGCGGGCTCGGCTGCGGGCAGTTGCAGCACAACGGTGCTGGCCTCGCCCAGCGTGCTGGCCGCATTGCGCGTGATGCCAATAACCGGGATAGCGTTGCGGCGGGCATAGTCCAAAACGCTAGTTAACTCCGCGCTTTCTCCGCTGTCGGAGAGCGCAATAATCGCATCGTTTTTGGCAATCATGCCGAGATCGCCGTGCGCCGCTTCGGCGGGGTGAACAAACAGGGCAGGTGAGCCGGTCGAGGACAGTGTTGCCGCGATTTTGTGGCAGATATGCCCGCTTTTGCCCATGCCGGTCAAAACAATGCGGCCTTTCACGGCGGCCAGCGTCTCAACGGCGGTGTCAAACTGCGCGCCCAAGCTGTCTGCTAAAAGCTCCAGCCCGGTTGCCTCAATCCGCAGCACTCGCGCGCCCACGGATGCAAAGGTGTTCGCCGCTTGGTTTGCCGCTGGTTTAATCGCGCTTAAAGGCGGAAAAGAAATGCTTTGTGCCATAATCTGCTTGCTTCTTAGCACAAAACCAACCAGTGGTTAAGCGTTTTTATGATGGTGCACTGTCGCCTGATATTTCCTCAGTTGCGTCATCCTGAGCGCAGCAAAACCGCTAGGTTTTGCCAAGTCGAAGGATCTCCCTTAGAATACTGGGAGATTCCTCGGCGGCACAAAACCTCTGGTTTTGTTTGCTCGGAACGACGCCTCTTAATTTATGGTAGAGTAGTGAAATGGTGCGTGTATACCTCAGCTTGGGCAGTAATCTGGGCGATTCTGAGTTTATTCTGCGGGAGGCTGTGGCGGCGCTGGCAAGTGTTGGTGCGGTGCATGCCATCTCCAAAATCCACCAAACAAAACCCATGTATTTCAATGACCAGCCCGATTTCTTTAATCTAACGCTTTCGCTGGATACCGCGCTCACCCCGCTGGATTTATTGCATTGCTGTCAGGATATTGAGCTGCGTTTTGGCCGCCAGCGCCCGTTCCCCAATGCCCCGCGCACGCTGGATATTGATATCATCAGCTACGGCGATGTGGTGCAAGACGCCCCGCGCCTTATTTTGCCGCACCCGCGTGCTTTAGAGCGCCCGTTTGTGCTACAGCCGCTCTACGAGATTGCCCCCGATTGGGTGTGTCCGCGCACGGGGGTAAGGGTTGCGGATTTAGTAGGGGTTCTTTGATGGTGCGTCATTCCGAGCAAACAAAACCGTGAGGTTTTGTGCTGCCGAGGAATCTCCCTATATTCTATAGGAGATCCTTCGACTTTGCAAAAACTGCGGTTTTGCTCCGCTCAGGATGACGTTCTTTTAACAGGAAAATTTAACGACCCGCCTCCGGAATGCGGCTCTGCTCCGGCTCAAACATCGCAATATATTCCGGGTATCCCTTTGCCGCGAGGTCTTCTTTGGGGATAAACAAAAGCGCGGCAGAATTAATACAAAAACGCTTGCCGCCCGCCGCTTTGGGGCCATCATCAAACACATGGCCAAGGTGGCTGTTGCCTGCCGCTGAGCGCACCTCGGTGCGTTCCATTCTGAGCTTTTTATCCACATGATTGGTCAATGATGCGTCCTCAATGGGTTTTGTAAAGCTCGGCCAGCCCGTACCCGAATCGTATTTGTCTTTTGAGGAAAACAGCGGCTTACCGCTCACCACATCCACATAAATCCCGGCTGCGTGGTTATCCCAATAGGCGTTGCGAAACGGCGCTTCCGTGCCGCCTTCCTGCGTTACATGGTATTGCAGCGGGGTGAGCTTTTGTTTCAGCGCCTCTGCGCTTTGCGCATCAGCGGGCAGTGCGCCGAGTGCGGCAGTAATACAAACAGTCATAGCTAGCATCCTCATAGTTTGTTCCTCATACCTTATACATAGAGTACGGACGGGTGGGGGAAAAGGTTACAGGCCATTTGAGCTGCGAAACTGTTAACCGAATTTCAACACACCCGCAGTATTCGATTAAGAATGCGGCTAAAGACTTTTTCAGCTCCGACAATGACAGAGGTGATGCGCCAGGTGAAGGAAACCCTGGGCGATGAGGCTATTATCATGGCAACAGAGCATGATAAGGCCGCAAAACTCGTGCGCATTACGGCGGGAATTGATGATGAGCCGCTGGTTGCCGCGCCGTCCGCAAAACCGCAAAAGCAAGCCGCGTTAAACCGCGCTAAGCCCGCAAGCCAAACCCAACAAGACCCCGGCGCGTATCTCGATGCGCTGGCCGATGTGTTAGACCGTCACCAGCTCCCCCGGCGGCTTGCCAATAAAATTCTGCGCTATGCCGAAGATAGCCCGTCCTCCCAATTATCCGAGGCCTTGGCCTTCGCCCTGCAAGGCGCGGTGCGCTTTTCCAGCCTTACCGATAAACTTTATGCACTGCCGCGCACGCTGGTGCTGCTTGGCCAGCCGGGCGCGGGCAAAACAGTCACGACCGCGAAAATCGCCGCTAAGCTGCGCTTAGAGAAACAAGCCGTTGACGTGCTCACAACCGACACCATTAAGGCGGGCGGGGTAGAGCAGCTGGCAAACCTGACCCGGATTCTGCAAGTGCCGCTGCACAGTGTGGATGATTTAGCCACGCTCCCCGCCGCGGTGAAGCATTGCCGCCCGGATGCGCGGGTTTTGATTGATACCGCCGGGCTGGATGTGTTTACGGAAACGGAAGCCTTGGCCTCCTTGTCGCGCCTCTCTGGGCATGATGTCGGTTTTATCTGGGTTCTGCCCACCAGCGGCAACGCCGATGACATGCAGGAACAGGCGCGCACCTTAGCTGCGGCCTTGCCTCTAGCGGGGATACTCGCAACGCGGCTAGACCAGTCGCGCCGTCTTGGCGGCCTGCTGGCTGCGGTGGATGCTGCCGGTGCGCCGCTGTGCGAGGCGGGTATGGGCGGCTCGATTGCGGGCGGGCTGGTGCGCCTCAATGCGCCGGTGCTGGCGCGGTTGCTGCTCGCGGATTTAAATATGCCGAAAAATGCAGTGCTGGTGGGAGAATAGGGCATGACAACGGAAACAAATACAGCGCGCAGCCCAAAACTCCTTGCCATTGCCTCCGGCAAAGGCGGGGTGGGTAAAACCTGGTGCGCCGTGAATCTGTGTCAGGCGCTCGCGCAGCAAGGCAAGCGCGTGCTGCTGTTTGATGGCGATTTGGGGCTTGCGAACGTTGATATTCAATTGGGGTTAACGCCCGCAAAAGACCTCGGCCATGTGCTCAGCGGCGCGGTGCCGTTTGCGGATGCCATCAGCCGCTATGAAAAAGGCGGGTTTGATATTCTAGCCGGGCGGTCGGGTTCGGGTTCCCTCAGTGACCTTGCGCCGGCGCAATTCGCCCTTGTGCGCGGCGGCCTACTTGAGCAAACCAAACGCTATGACCGGGTGATTCTTGATTTAGGGGCAGGCATAGACCGCACCGTGCGGGCGCTCTCTAGTGATGTTAGCCGGGCGGTGGTGATTATTACCCCAGAGCCTACCGCGCTCACCGATGCCTATGCTTTTATTAAAGTCTTGGCCGCCAAGCCCCCCGCGCCGGAATTCCAGATTTTGGTGAACATGGCGGATAACGCGGCGGATGGAGAGCGGGCGTATAAAACGCTGCTGAAAGCGTGCCAAAGCTTCCTCAATCTGTCGCCCCAGCTCGTGGGTATTATCCGCCGCGATAAAGCAGCGGCGCAGTCGATTCGCAGCCAGACATCCTTGCTGTCGCTGAACCCGAAAAGCCCGGCGGCGGTTGATATACTGGCGGCGGCGGGGCGCTTGTAGGTTCCCCGGAATTTTGTATAAACGGGGCATGACTCAAACGCCCGTCTCTATCCTCATCTGCACCTATAACCGCGCTGCGCTTCTCACGGAAACGCTGAACGTATGTATTGAACAAACGCGCACAAGCGGCGCAGAAATCATTGTTGTTGATAACAATTCCACTGACACGACAGCGGCGGTGCTCTCGGTTCTTGCGGCTGCAAACACCGATGTGCTGCGCGTTTTTCATGAGCCGCAACAGGGTCTGAGCCACGCCCGCAACCGGGCGCTGGTTGAGGCGCGGGGACAGCTCGTGATTTTTCTCGATGATGATGCGATTCCCCATCCGGGTTGGCTGGCGGCGCTGTGCGCTTTTCAGCAGGCACACCCGGACGTTGCTGCTTTTGGCGGGCGGATTATCCCGCGCTTTCAGGTGTCGCCGCCGGGCTGGTTTGTCCCCGCGCTGCACCCTTTATACTCACTGCTTGATGAGCCGGGCAACGGTGTGCCCGCGCCGTTCATTGGCGGCGGTTATCCTTTCGGTGCAAACATGGCGTTTAACCGCAGCGTATCCGGCGAGATTCACTTCGCAACGCACCTAGGGCGCATCGGTAGCAGTTTGCTATCCGGCGAGGAAACACTGGTTTTCAATGCGTTGCGGGCGAAAGGTCAGGTTCCGTGGTATGTGCCGGGGGCGGTGGTGGATCATGTGGTGCCGCCAGAAAGGCTTGCAACAGACTGGTTATACAGGCGCTTTCGCGCGGCGGG